>JAKAHP010000047.1 GCA_021825505.1 Pseudomonadota bacterium | reverse complement strand
GCCGCCACCTCCGCCGCCCCACTGCTGCGGCACGTCGGGCAGCAGCAGCCCGGCGCGGCCGGCGGCCAGCCAGTCGGCCGCGTCGGGCGCGCGCTGCGCGCGCCAGTGCGGCTGGCGCGGCACGAATTCGGTGTCGATGAAGCGGCGTACCGTGTCGCGGTACAGGCGCAGTTCGTCGTCTGCGTCGGTCATCTGTGGCATTCCCCCCGGGGCGGCGCGCGCTCTGTCACGCTTCGCTGTGCTCAAGCATACCGGGCTCGCGTGGAACTTCGCCGCACGGGGCGGCTCAATGCAGTCAGGAGCACGGGCGTCAGCCGACACCCGCCCCACCTGCCGCGCCATGCGCGGCAGACCCTGACCCACACTGAAAGGAAGCAACGTGCGTGAACTCACACAGCAGGAATTGACCGAAGTCGCCGGCGGCATGCCGCAAGCACCCACTCCAGCCGCCTCGGCGCCACAGGAGCAGTTGCTCAAGGACTGCGGATTGACCCCGGCAGAAGTTGTAGCGGCCTGCGCGCCGCTCAGTCTGGGGGCAGGGCTCGCTGGCGGAACGATCGCCGCAGCAGCAGTCGGTGCGGTGAGCGCGAATCCGGCCGCCGCGATAGAGGCCTTCGGGTATGGGACGGTCGCCGCGGGAACGCTCGCCGGCAATTTGTGTCACGACTATATGTTCAACCATTGCCGTTTCTGAGCGGCCGAGGAGCAGCAGCGTGAGAATCGGGCCTCGCCACTGGCGCATCTACCGCTGGCGCCTGTTCTTCTATCTCACGCTGCTGCTGGCGTGGCAGGCGCCGTCGAACCTGGCCGGTGTCGCGCGAGGTCACCTGATCCTGGTCGCCGAATTCGTCGGCCTCGGCGTGCTCGGCATCAACCCGATGCTGTTCTGGCACTTCAGCGCACGCTTGTCCGAAGCGGCACGATCGCAATTGAACACGTCCCACCTGATCGGCGGCAGCGTGCTCGCGCTGTGTGCACTGGCGTCGCATGATCCGCGCACGCGGGACCTGCTGTGCCGCGGCATTCTGCTGTTCGTCGAGTACGGCTTGTGGACGTTCGAAGCGAGCAGCCGCCAACAGATGGATCCGCCCCCCCGCGCGGGGCGCCGATGAAGCCGCCCGATCGGACGCCGGCTGCAGCCGCAGGCTGGTGTCCCGGCTGCGCCGCGCAGCGGTCTTAGTCCGATGAATCCTCGCGTTCGCATGTATCGCCCGAGAATGGTCTGGTACGGATTGCTGCTGGGCCTTGCGGCCGCGATCCGCGGTCCGTTCGCGTTGGCGGTGCTCGAAATCGTCGGTGGCATGACCTTCGTCACGCTCGCGGTCGACCTGCGCTACCGCGCCGCCCCATACCGCCCGAACCCGCGCATCGCCTTGGGTGTCGCCGCAGCGTTGCTGCTCGTATGGGCGGCGCTGTCGGCTTCCTCGTTCACGCTGGCGTTGCAAGGCGGCGGCCCTGAATTTTTCATCAGGGGTGTCCGCGGAGTCCTGTTTTGTGGCGAAGCGGTGTTGGGTTATTTCGAGGAGCGCAGCCGCTTTCGCGTGCCGCCTTGCTCGATCCACTCCCCGATCCGCTGATGAGCCCCACCCGGCAAACCTGGCCTCGGCGCTGGCGCATCTACCGCTGGCGCCTGTTCTTCTATCTCACGCTGCTGCTGACGTGGCAGGCGCCGTCGAACCTGGCCGGCGTGGCGCAAGGTCATCTGATTCTGGTCGCCGAATTCGTCGGCCTCGGCGTGCTCGGCATCAACCCGATGCTGTTCTGGCACTTCAGCGCACGCTTGTCCGAAGCGGCACGATCGCCATTGAACACGTCCCACCTGATCGGCGGCAGCGTGCTCGCGCTGTGCGCGCTGGCGTCGCATGATCCGCGCACGCGGGACCTGCTGTGCCGCGGCATTCTGCTGTTCGTCGAGTACGGCTTGTGGACGTTCGAAGCGAGCAGCCGCCAACGGTTGGGTCCGCCCGCCCGCGCGGGGCGTCGATGAAGCAGCCCGATTGGACGCCAGGAACTTCGACGCCGCAGCGAAGTCGCACCGCAGCGAGGCGAACAGCGCCGTGGCGCCCCTTCCGGATATCCGCGCTCACGCGTTGCGCGGGAAGGCCCGCCGGCGAACGCCTCCAATTTCCAGGGAAACCGAATGCCTGAATGCACACGCCGGGTCGCCGCTCGATGAGTGATCTTTACCGAACTCAGGCGCGCGACGCCGCGGCGCGCGCTGGAAGCACCATCGTGCTGTTGTCGCCGCCGGCGGCGTGGTGGGGTTCGGCCCTGGCCCTGATCCTGCTGGGCCTGGCGGTGACCTTCGTGTGCAGCGCCAGCTATGCGCAGAAGGTCTCGCTGGGCGGTGAACTGCTGCCGGCGCACGACGCGGTACGCATCGTCTCCGGCATGGCCGGCGTGGTCATCGAGCGCCATGCCGAAGACGGCCAGCGGGTCAGGCGCGGCCAGTTGCTGTTCATCGTGCAGGGTGAGCATTTGACGCCGCAGGCGGGATCGAGCGCATCGACGCAGCGGCGCCGCATCGCCCACGCCGAGGCGGCACTGGCGCAGGCGACGGCGCGCATCACGGCCTTGCGCGCCGGTGTCGGGCTGGCCGCGGACGGGGTGCGCACGCTCGAGCCCCTGGTCGATGCGGGCGACGTCGCCCTCGATACCCTGCGCAGCCGGCGTCGCGAGCTGCTCGAACTGCGCGCCAACCTGGCCTCCGCCGAGCAGCAGCGACTGGCGCAACGCAACGAACTTGCCGCGCTGCGCGCCGAGTGGCAACAGGCGGTGGTGGCGCCGATCGACGGGGTGGTGGCGGCGCCGCTGGTCGAGCGCGGGCAGGCGGTGGTGTCGGGAGAGCAACTCGCGCAATTGGTTCCGCCGCACGCGACGCTGAAGGCCTATCTTCACGCGCCCAGCCGCGCCATCGCGGAAATCAGCCCTGGTGCCACGGTCCATCTGCGTTACCCGGCCTTTCCGCACCAGAAGTTCGGTGTCTACGCTGGCAAGGTCGTCGAGGTGTCGAGCACGTCGCTGCGTCCGCAATTCGTCGCCGGCCAGGGGCGTTACCTGGGCCCGCTGCTCGACGGCATCGGCGCGCGCGAGCCGCTTTACCGGGTGGTGGTCGAACTGCCGGCGCAGAGCGTCAGCCTGGACGGGCGCACTCACGCGCTGCGCCACGGCATGACGGTCGACGCCGACGTGCTGCTGCGCCGCCGCCGCATCGTGCACTGGATGCTCGACCCGCTGTACAGCGCGGCGCGCCGTCTGCATTGACATGACGGCGCAAGCGCTGCGCTTCGGCGCCCCCCGCCTGCCCTGCGTGCTGCAGGCCGAAGCCGCTGAATGCGGGCTCGCCTGCCTGTGCATGCTGGCGACCTACCACGGTCACGCGATCGACCTGGCCGGCTTGCGCGCGCGCTTCCCGCTCGGCGTGCGCGGCTGCTCGCTGAATCATCTGGTCAGCATCGCCGAGCGCCTGGGCCTGGGCTGTCGCGCGGTGCGTGCCGAGCCGGAAGAACTCGCGCAATTGCGCCTGCCGTGTATCGTGCACTGGCAGTTCAGGCATTTCGTCGTGCTGCACCGCATACGCCGAGGCCGCTTCGAGGTGCACGATCCCGCCTGTGGCGCGTGCAGCCTGAGCGCGGCGGAGTTCGGCGCTGGCTTCACCGGCGTGGCGCTGGAGCTGTGGCCCGACGCACGCTTCGTCCCGGCAGCGCCGCCACCGCGGCTGCGCCTGCGCGACGTCACCGGTCATGTGCTCGGTCTGCGCCGCTTTCTGGGGCATGTGCTGGTGCTGTCGCTGCTGCTCGAGCTGATGGCGCTGCTCCATCCTTTCTATACGCAGTGGATCGTTGACCACGTGCTGGTTACCGGCGATCGCGACCTGCTCGGCGCGCTCGTGGTCGGCTTCACGCTGCTGCTGTTCGGCCGTCAGGCGGTCGAACTGCTGCGTTCCTGGCTGATCCTGTACACCGGAACCCGCCTGCATCTGCAGTGGCGCTCGAACATCGTCGGTCATTTGCTGGCGCTGCCGTTGCCGTTCTTCGAGCATCGCACGCTGGGCGATATCGTCGCACGTATCGACGGTGCCGACGCCATCCAGCACACGCTGACCGGCGAATTCCTCGAAGCGCTGCTCGATGGCGTCGTTGCCGTGCTGACGCTGGCCGCGCTCCTCGTCTACAGTCCGCGCCTGAGCGCGCTCGCATTGGCCACGATCATCTTGTACGCCATGCTGCGGCTGTCATTGCACGCACCGCTGCGTGCAGCGACCCAGGCTCAGGTCCAGCTCGGCGCGATCCAGCAGGGCTTCCTGCTGGAGACGATCCGCGGCGCACGAACGATCAAGCTGATGGGTGCTGCTCAGCCGCGCCGGGTGCGCTGGCTCGACCATCTGGTCGGACAGATCAACGGGGGCTTGCGCCTGCACAAGCTGGGCCTCGTGCTGTCGACCAGCAGTGCCCTGCTGCTCGGGGTCGACGGCGTCCTGACCCTGTGGCTGGGCGCCGGCGCGGTGCTCGACGCGGAACTCACCACCGGCATGCTGCTCGCGTTCATCGCTTACAAGGCGCAGTTCCAGGGGCGTGTCTCGAGCCTGATCGACAAATTCTTCGCGCTGCGTTTGCTCGGCCTGCACGTCGAGCGCCTCGCGGACATCGTGCTGAGCGCGCCCGAGCAGGACGCGCCGGGTACAGCGCCGAGGACCGATGCGGCGATCGAGGCCGTCGAGCTCGGCCTGCGTCATGCCGATGACGAACCCTGGGTGCTGCGTGACTTGAGCTTTCGCATCGAGCCGGGGCAGGCCGTCGCGGTGATCGGCGCGTCGGGGTGCGGCAAGTCGACCCTGCTGCAACTGCTGCTCGGCGCGTTGGTGCCGAGCCGCGGACGTCTCCTGCTCGGCGGTGTCGAGATGGCACGCGTCGACCTCGAGGCGTGGCGCGGCCAGGTCGGCTGCGTGCTGCAGGACGACCAGCTGTTCGCCGGCAGCATCCTCGACAACATCGCGTTCTTCGACGCCGCGCCCGACGGCGCGTGGGCGGCGCACTGCGCCGCGGTGGCGCAGGTGCACGACGACATCGCCGCGATGCCGCTGGGTTACCAGACGCTGGTCGGCGACCTCGGCGCCCACCTGTCAGGGGGCCAGCGCCAGCGCATCATGCTGGCGCGGGCGCTGTACAAGCGCCCGCGTGTGCTCTTGCTCGACGAGGCCACCAGCCACCTCGACGCCGAGCTCGAGCAGCGCGTGGCGCAGGCCATCGCTGCGCTGGGGCTGACCTGCATCCATGTCACGCATCGCGCCGCGGTGCGCGAACGCGCGGACCTGGTGCTTGATCTCGGTGCGCACCGGCCCGAATGAGCGCCGCGCATCAATCGATGCCGAGCACGCCGGCGGCGGCCAGCAGCGCCAGCTCGGCGCTGCGCCACTGCGCGCGACCGCGCAAGCCGGCCTGCGCCGCTTCGTCGAGCTCGGCCTGCGCGCCGAGGAGTTCGCCGATGTCGGCCAGGCCGGCGGCATAACGCCGCCGTGCCGAGCGCAACGCAGCCCGCGCAGCGGCGCGCCAGTCCTGCGCTGCCCTGCACTCCGCCGCGGCCCCCTTGGCTCGAGCGTGCGCGGCGGCCACCGCGCCGAAAGTGTCCTGCCGCGCCCGTCGCAGGTCTGCGCGTGCTTCCGCGTGGCGCGCCTGCGCCGCGGCAAGGTGTTGCGCACAGCGCCCGCCGTCGTGCAGTGGCATGCGAAGTTGCAGCGTGGCGTCGCTGATGCCCTGCGTCGCGTCGCGCTGGTGGCTCAACGCAAGCTCGACGCGCGGAGCGCCGCATGCCTGCGCCTCGGCGATGGCAGCCTTCAGCGCCTGCCGGCGTGCGCGCGCGGCGGCGATCGTCGGCTCGCGCTGCCGCGCCAATGCCAGCCATTCGGCCAGCGGCGCGACCTCGCCGGCTTCGCCCCGCGCCGCGCCGGGGGCTAGGCGTGGGGCTTGCTCGGCCGGCAATCCGATCGCCTGCCCCAGCGCGGTTTCAGCCTGGTGCGCCGCGCCTTGCTCGCGTGCCAGCAGCAGTTGCGCGCGGGCCAGTGCGGCGCGAGCCTGCAGGCTGTCGCTTTGCGCGGAAAAGCCGGCCTGGGCACGCCGCTGTGCGGCATCAGCGCTGCATCGATGCCGATGCACGCTGCGCTCACGCTCGCCAACCGCCGCGAATGTCTCGACGGCGTCAAGGTAGCGCGTCGCGATGCGCCCGAAGGTTTGCTGGCGCAGCGCGGCGTACGCGTCGCGCGCGCTGCGCAACTCGGCGTGCGCAGCGCGGCAACGCGCGGCGCGAGCGCCGCCGTCGAGCAAGGTCCAATGCAACTCGAGCCCAGCGCGCACGGTGTCGGCGTGCGCGGCGCCCGCCTGGGTGCGCCCGATGGCGGCCGGGCTGCTCAGCTCGGGGCGCCACGCGGCCTCGGCCTGTGCAAGTTCGGCGACACGCAAGGCGACGCGCGCCGCGGCCGCACTCAACTCAGGCTGCAGACATTGGGCCAGACGAAAGGTGTCGGTCAGCTCCAGTTCCGCGTCGACCCGCGCTGCGCAGGGGTGTACCCCCGGCGCGTCGACCGCGAGCTCGGAGGCTGTGGCGGGTAACAAGCACAAGCCGGCCACCAAGGGCAGCGCGGCGCGCGAACGCCACGCGAGGGCGTGTCGCGCGCTTGCCATGTCGCGTTCAGTACAGCAGGTAGCCGCGTGGGTACTCGGGCGACGGCAGGCCGATGCCGAGGGTGCGACCGTAGAAGAACGGCAGGCCCAGCGTGACCAGGGGCAGCTCGTTGGGGTTGATCGTCGCCGCACAGGGCTGTGCCGCGTTGCGCCACCAGGTCGGATTCCTGCGGCTGCTCTCGAGGTTGACCACTCGCATGGTGGCCATCGGTCGCGGCGGCGGCTGCTGCTGCGCCAGCAGAGGATTGCGCAGCAGTTCGAGCCAATGCGGCGTGACGGAATCGAGGTCGATTTTCACCGTGCATGGATCCGATTTCGTCGCCACGTCGACGCCCAGCTGCGCGGCCATCGCCGTGCTGAATTCCATCGACTGTGCGCTGCTGACAATTTCGGCGTTGCCGAGCTCGCCGTTGACCTTGATCGGCACGGTGGACCACAGCTCGAATGCGAGCGCGCGCGGTTTGCTCGCGAACAGCGCCATGGCCGCGGCGTCGAGCCCCACGCCGAGGCGACCGCGCACCAGGGGCAAGCCGGCATTGGGCACTCCCCCCCCGAGTTGCAGCACCACGCCGTCATCGTGGCCGGGGGGCAGTGCGGCAACCGGATTGAGCAGACGCTCCGACGGATGCGGGTCGACCGGGATCCAGCCGCCGCGCGGAGCGGCCGCAAAATAGCGCGCTTCGTCCGGCACCAGCGGGCAGGCGCCGACCAGGCGCTCCCAATCGGCCGATCCGGTGCCGCTGGACAGCACGGAGAACTGGCAATCGTTGTGCTGCGGTCCGATGCCGAGCACGCCGTTGCCGGCGAGCGTACCGTTTTGCGCCAGATCCTGCCGCCGACTGCCGCATCCTTCCGGGGCGTCGAAGTTGCCGTTGTGCCCGGTCTGCACCGTGTAGGTCTGGATCGGTATGGCCCAGCGCGTGCTCAGCTCGCCGAGGCGCACCTGGGCTTTGACGACCTTGCCCCAGATGGTGCCCTGCGCCAGTCGGGCGCAGGCGCGCAGCGGTGCACCGCTGCCGGCATCGATGACCTCGTCCAGGCGCAGGTCGCCGAGCGCGGCGCGGTCCAGGCGCAGGCCGGCCGATGCGGTGTCGACCACGACGTCGGGCACCTGGATGCAGGCCCCATCGGGGTCGCACACCTCCACGGTGACATAGAGGCGGTTGGGCGCCGGAGCCCAGCGGCCCGGCGTGACGGCATGACGCACCTCGACCGGAACGATGGCGGCATGGGCCGATTCCGCAGCACAACAAGCGCTCAGCAGCGCGGCGGCTAGCCCCAGGGGACGGACAGACATCAACGAACTCCTCGACAGTGGATACGCACACTGCGAGTGGCTGGCACGCTTTGAGTTCGTCCGGTGCCCGCGGTCTCACGCTGGATTCATGCGCGGGCTGATGTCGACCCTCGCCACGGCGCCGGGCGCCGGGCGCGCGTGCCATGTCGAGGTCAATACAGCAGGTAGCCGCGTGGATACTCGGACGACGGCAGACCGATGCCGATGGTGCGACCAAAGAAGAACGGCAGTCCCAGCGTGAGCACGGACTGATCGCTGGGGTTGATCGCCGCCGCGCAAGGCTGCGCCGCGTTGCGCCACCATGCGGGACTCCTGCTGCTGCGCGCGGTCTCGACCAGGCGCAGCGTGGCCGGCAGCCGCGGCGGCGGTTGCCGCTGCGCCAGCACAGGATTGCGCAGCAGTTCAAGCCAATCCGGCGCAACGGGCTCGAAGTCGAGTTGCAACTCGCGGGGGCACTCCACCGTCGCGCGATCGATGCCGAAGTGCCGGGCCTGCTCCGCGTTGAATTCAACGCACTGCGCCGTGCTGCACAACTCGGCCTGGACGAGTTCACCGTCCACCTTGATCGGCAGCGTCGGCCACGGCTCGAACGGCAAGGCGCGCGGCTTGGCATTGAACAGTTCCAGGGTCGAGGCGTCGAACCCCAGGCCCAGGCGGCCGCTCACCGAGGGCCGGCCGGCGTCGAGGATCGGCCCGTCGAGCTGCAGCACGACACCGTCATCATGGCCGACGGGCAACGCGACGACTGGATTGGGCAGACGCTGAGACCAGTGCGGGTCGAGCGGAACCCACCCGTCCAGCGTGGGCAGGAAATAGCGCGCATCGTCCGGCGTCAGCGGACAGGCGTCGACCCGTTGCGCGCTGTACGCCGATTCGGTGCCTCCGGGCAGGACGGAGAATTGACAATCATTGCGCTGTGGCCCGATGCCGAGCACGCCGTTGCCGGCGAGCGCGCCGTTTTGCGCCAGATCCTGGGCGCGACTGCCGCATTCCGCCGGAGCATCAAAGTGGTTGCCGCGGCCGGTTTGCACCGTGTAAGTCTGGATCGGGATCGCCCAACGCGTGCTCAGCGCGCCGAGACGCACCTGAGCCCTGACCACGTTGCCCCAGATGGAGCCCTGCGCAAGCCGGGCACAGGCGCGCAACGGCGCGCCGGTGACGACATCATTGAGCTCGGCCAGGCGCAGAGCGCCGAGCGCGGCGCGGTTCACGCGCAGGCCGGCCGATGAGGTATCGACGACGACATCGGGCACGTTGACACAGGTCCCATCGGCGTCACACACCTCGACGGTGACATAGAGGCGATTGGGCACCTGGGCGGGCCAGTTCGGCGGGTAGGCGTGACGCACCTCGATCGGAACGACAGCGGCATAGGCGGATGCCGCGCCGCAACAGGCGCACAGCAGCACGGCAGCGAACCCTAGGGGTCGGGCAGACATCGGCGAACTCCTCGACAGTGGATACGCTCAATGCGAGCGGCTAGCGCGCGTTGAGTTCGTCCGATAGCGGGAATCTCATGCGCCATTCGCGCTCGCGCTAATGTCGCCCATCGCCTTGGCGCCCGGTGCGTGCGGCTGATTGCGTGCGCGGCGCGGGGCCACCCCCGCGCACTCGATGGCGAGCTCGCCGTCGCCGCGCGCTTGCCGTGTCGTGCTCAATACAGCAGGTAGCCGCGCGGATACTCGGGCGACGGCAGACCGATGCCCAGCGTGCGACCGTAGAAGAACGGCAGTCCCAATGTGATCACGGGTAGCGCGCTGGAGCCGATCGTCGCCGCACCCGGCTGCGCCGCGTTGTGCCGCAATTCCTCGCCCCCGCTGCTGCGGTAGATGTCGAACACGCGCAGCGTAGCCAGCGGGCGTGGCGCCAGCTGCTGCTGCGCCAGCAGCGGATTGAGCAGCAAGTCGAACCAATCCGGCTCGACGGGATCGAGGCTCAGATGCAGCTCGCGCGGATGCTCCACGGTCGCGCGTTTGATGTCGAAGCGCTTGGCCAGCGACTTGCTGAATTCGACCGTCTGCGCGCTGCTGGAGAATTCGGCCTTGACGCGCTCGCCGTCGACGTTGATCGGCAAGGTCGGCCACGTCTCGAACGGCAAGGCGCGTGGCGCGGTGGCGAACCACGCCAGGCTCGATGCGTCGAATCCCAGGCCCAGCTGTCCGCGCGCGCTCGGCGAGCCCTTGTCGGGTACCGCTTCGAGACGCAGCACGACACCGTCGTCATGGCCGACGGGGAAGGCGACGACCGGATTGGGCAGGCGTTGCGACGGCGGCGGTGCGACCGGAACCCAGCGGCCGTACGGCGTGGCGACGAAATAGCGCGCATCGGTGGGCGTCAGTGGACAGGCGCCGACCAGGCGCCCCCACTCGGGCGATTCGTCGACCCCGGGCTGGACGGTGAATTGGCAATCGTTGCGCTGCGGCCCGATGCCGAGCACGCCGTTGCCGGCGAGCACACCGCTTTGCGCCAGATCCTCGTCGCGGTCGCCGCAGTCCACCGGAGCATCGAAGCGGCGGCCGCGGCCGGTCTGCACCGTATAGGTCTGGATCGGGATCGCCCAACGCGTGCTCAACGCGCCGATGCCCACCCGGGCTTCGACCACGTCGCCCCAGATGGTGCCCTGCGGCAACCGGCCGCAGGCGCGCAGCGGTGTTCCCGTCTCGAGGTCGGTGACTTCGGGCAGGCGCAGATCGCCGAGCACCGCGCGATTGACGCGCAGGCCGACCGAGGCGGTGTCGACGACGACGTCGGGCACCTGGATGCAGGTACCGTCGGCGTCGCACACCTCGACGGTGACATACAGACGATTGGGTACTTCGGAAAACCCGCCCGCCACCCCGGCGTGGCGAACCTCGACCGGAACGGCCTCGGCGAAGGCGGAGGAAGCGCCGCAGCACGCGCTCAGCAGCGCAGCGGCGAAGCAAAGGTGACGGGAAGACATTGGCGAACTCCTGCGTAGTGGATGCCCATCTACGACTGCAGTGTGCAAACTGAAGTTCGCATACAACTGAATATCTCACGCGGCATTCGCGCACCTGCTGATATCGGCCGCGACCGCGGCGTCGGCGCTGCGTCGCCGCGCGCGCTCAGCCCGCCGGCGCCGCCCCGGCGGCGACGACCGCGTCGACCAGCTGCCTCAGATCGGCATCGTCGGCCGGGCCGCGCCGGCGTGCGCGCAAGCGCTGCGCCAGCCGGCCCAGCGGCGTGCGCGGCGCCCCCCGCGCGTGAACCCGCGCATTGCGCCCGTGCACCCATTCCGGCAGCGCCGCAGCCGGCATCGGGCGCGCATAGGCATAGCCCTGCCCTTCGTGCGCGCCGAGCACGCGTGCCGCCTCGATCAGTGCGTCGTCCTCCAGGCCCTCGATGACCACGCAGCGCCGCGTGTCGTGCCCGACCTGGATCAGCGTGGCGATCAGGCGCAGTGTGTCCAGCGGCCTGGCATGCATCTGCGCGGCCAGTGTCTGGTCGATCTTCAGGGTGTCGAAGGGCAGCGTGGCCAGCCGCGTCAGGCTCGAGTAGCCGGCGCCGAGGTCGTCCATCGCGAAGCGCACGCCCAGCGGCTGCAGGCGCGCGACGGCGTCGGCGAAACTGGCGTCGTCGACGCTTTCGGATTCGAGCAGTTCGAGCGTGAGCCGGTGCGGCGCCACGCCGTGCGCACGCAGCGCAGTGCCGATCCAGTTTGCGCAGTCGGGCGCCAGCAGCGTCGACGGCGGCAGGTTCAGGGAAAGCTCGAGCGCCAGCCCCTGCGCATCCCAGTCGCGCAGCATGGCCAGGGACTGCTCGAGGCCGAGCCGGAACAGCCGTTCGAGCTCGGCGTTGCCCAGCAGCGGCAGGAATACGCCGGGCGACACCAGCGCACCGTCGTCGAGCCGCAGCCGCGCCAGCGCCTCGACCTTGCGCAGCGCACCGCTGCGCAGGTCGACGATGGGTTGCACGTGCATTTCCAGGCCGCCGTTGAACAGCCGTTCGCGGTAGGCCAGAGCCAGGTCCTGTTGCAGCACCGCGTGGGGCAGGCCGTGCTGGCGGTTGGCGCGCAGCTCGCGCCAGCGCCGCTGCAGGCCCTGCGCGAAATGCTGCATCGGCGCGGCGTCGAACTGGCGCGGGAAGGCGCCGAGCAGCACCAGGATCATGTCGCTGCGGTGCGCGTCGGCCGCCACCGGAATCGCGACCAGGCTGCGCACGCGTTGCATGCGCAGCACCTCGTGCCAGGCCTGGGTGCGCACGTCGTCGAGGTAGCTGCTGCTGCGTTCGATGCACGCGCTGCGCCAGGCCGCCGCGATCAGCCCGCGCCCGGCCGGATGCGTCGGGTCGAGGCGCGGCGCCAGCTCGGGGCGACGCAGCAGTGCGCCGATCGCCTCGATGCCGGCGAGCGATTCGATCTGGAACACGCCGTCGACGTCGGGGCGCAGCGTCGCGCAGGCCAGCACCCCGGGCAGCGCCGCCAGTGCCCCCAGCTCGGCGGCCGCCACGTCGGGCCACAAGGCGCCGGGCGCGGGCTGCGGCGCGACGATCGCGGCCTGGTAGGCCCCCAGCGTGCGCTCCAGGCTGCGCAACTCGGCCTGTATGTCGTCGAGCAGGCGGCGCTCGATGGTCAGCATCAGGTGGTAGCGGCTGCGCGTGGCCAGGGCGACGCGCCGGAAATGCGCGCTGCACAGCTCGCGGTACAGCGACATCGACTCGACCATGGTCGCGGCGTCGACCCCGACCAGGGCGTGGGCTCGCCCGAGTCGCTCGGCGCGCGCGACGATGGCGTCGGCGCTGGTCGCCGGGTCGAGCAGGAAGCGCAGGTGCGCGGCCTGGGTCGCGCGCAGCGCGCGCATGTCGCGCGGGCTCAGCGCGCTCAGGATCGCGCCCGACACGCGTTCGACGCCGAGCCGGGCGTAGAAATCGTCGACAAAGCCGCCCGATACCGCCTCGAGCCCGTCGTGCACGCCGCGCAGCAGCGCGCGCGCGTCGTCGCCGTAGGCGTCGAACGCCGTTTCCGGGGCGCCAGTGTCGGCCTCCGGCGCGCTGAACTGCCACCATTGCGCGCGCGCCGTCTTGTGCGCCTTGGCGCGGTACATCGCGGCGTCGGCCAGGCGCAGCAGCGTGTCGCCGTCGTCGCCGTCGGCCGGGTACAGCGCCAGCCCCATCGTCATGCCGACTTCGGCGC
>JAKAHP010000387.1 GCA_021825505.1 Pseudomonadota bacterium | reverse complement strand
GCAGGGTCGGCCAGCGCCTCGGCGCAGCCCGGGGTGTCGGGGCCGCGGCGCGACAGCAGCAGCAGGTGGCGCGCCCCGCGCTCGGCCAGCCACTGCGCGGTGGCCAGGCCGAAGCCCGACAGGCCGCCGCTGACGAGGTAGCTGGCATCGGGCGCGGCGCGCCAGCTCGGGGGCAGGTGGTCCGGAGCGACCCGGCTGGGCGCGCGAGTCAGGTCGACGACGACCTTGCCGATCTGCCGCGCCTGCTGCATGTGGCGGAACGCGTCGACGACGTGATCGGTGTCGAACACCCGGTGCGGCAGCGGGTGCGCGGCGCCGTCGGTGAACAGGCGCATGACGTCGGCGAACAGCGCGCTGGCCAGCTGCGGGCGCAGCGCCATCAGCTGGTCGGCGTCGACCCCGAAATAGCTGATGTTGTTGCGGAACGGACGCAGGCCGACGGCGGTGTCGGCGTAGAAGTCGCGCTTGCCCAGTTCGATGAAGCGGCCGAACGGGCGGATCACGCGCAGGTTGCGGCGGATGGCGTCGCCGGCCAGCGAGTTGAGCACCACGTCGACGCCTTCGCCTGCGGTGAGTTGCAGCACCGCTTCGTCGAAGTCGGGGTCGCGTGAATCGAGCACGCGGTCGGCACCGAGCAGGCGCACGAAGGTGCGTTTGTCGTCGCTGCCGGCGCTGGCCAGCACTTCGGCGCCGAGGTGGCGCGCGAGCTGGATCGCGGCGATTCCGACGCCGCCGGCGCCGCCGTGGATCAGCACGCGCTCGCCCGGGCGCAGCCGGGCGAGTTCGTGCAGGGCGTACCAGACGGTGAAGAACACGGTGGGCACGGTCGCCGCCTCGGCCCAGCTCCAGCTCGCGGGCTTGGCCGCCAGCGCGCGCTCGGGCACGACGACGTGGCTGGCCAGGCTGGCACCGGCGAAGGCGAGCACGGCGTCGCCGGGCTTGAAACGCGTGGCTGCGGCGCCGCAGCGGCTGACGCGCCCGGCCACTTCCAGGCCCAGGGTCGGGCCGGCGAAGCCTTCCTCGAGCGCCTCGTCGGCAAGCAGCCCCATCGCGTACATGACGTCGCGGAAGTTCAGGCCGGCGGCGCAGGCCTCGATCTCGACCTCGTCGGGGCGCAGCGCACGGCGCGGCGCCTCGACCCAGTGCAGGTTGCGCAGTTGCCCGGGCAGCGTGAAGTCCAGGCGCCAGCCGCCGTCGGCGGCAGGGCGCGGTGCCGGCGCGGGCAGCACGCGTGGTGCCAGGCGGATTGTTCCGTCCAGCACGACTTCGCGCTCGGCGTCGGCCAGCAGCGCCTCGGCGACCAGCCGCGCGGTGTCGTCGGGCGCGGCGTCGAGCAGGCGCAGCTCGAGCGGGTGCAACTCGTTCGCGGCCACGCGCGCCAGGCCCCACAGCGCGGCTGCGGCGGGGTTCGCGCGCGGCGAGGTGGGGGCGCCGCCGGGCAGCACGAGCTGAACGCGCGAGGCCGGCGCCGAAGCGGCCAGCTCGAGCAGCAGCCGGCGCAAGGCGTCGCACGCCGCGGCCAGCGCGGCGGCGTCGTTGGGCGTCGCGCCGACGGCGGGGAAGACGAACCAGCGCGCCGCGCCGTGCTGGGCCGCGTCGCGCAGTGCCGGCAGGCCGTCGGCCAGGCCGGCTGCCATGTCCACGCGGAGCACGTGCTGTTCGGCGGCGCGCAACTGGCTGGCGAGGGCATCGGCGGCGTCGTCGTGAGCGGGGTCGAGTACCACCACGCCCCAGGTCTGCGGCGCGCTGGGCGCGGCTTCGCGCAGCCCCGGCGCGGGTCGCGCGAGCACCACGAAATCGCCCAGCGGCAGCCCATCGGCGGCCGGGTCGAGAAGTGGCTGCACGTCGGCCCAGCCGAGTTGCTGGAGCAGGTGCAGCCAGTCGTGCGGGCGCAGCAAGCTCGCATGCACGGCGCCGTCGGCGTCGTGCCACCAGGCGGGCGACACTCCGGCGGCCAGGTTGGAGGCGAGGTCGGGGTGGCGCTCGGCGAGCAACAGCACCGCGTCGCCGCACAGCAGCGGCAGCAGCGCAGACAGCGCCTGAGCGGGTTGCTCGACCCGGTGCAGGGTGTGATGCAGCAGCACGAGGTCGAAGCGCGCCGGGGCCTCGGGCGGCAATGCGGGGGCCAGGGTCTGCGCGTCGAGCGCGGCGCACTGCACCACGGCATCGCGGGCAAACGACGCGCGCAGGCGCGCGAGGTCGGCGTCGTCGGTGCGCCCGACCACGTAGTCGATCGCCCCGGCAGGCAGCAGCTCGCGCACGGTGTCGAACAGGGTGTCTTCGCCGTCGGCGATCTCCAGCACGCGCAAGCGGCGCGACGCCGGCCAATGCTTGAGCAGCGCCGCCACCGCATGGCGCACCGCGTCGCGCGAGGCGGCGTGTGCGGGCAGCTGAAGCAGGTCGTCGTGTGGCGCAGGGGCGGCAGGCGACTGCGCCCCGCCCGAGGTGGCCAGCTGGGGCAGTTGCATCCCGCTGCGGCCGAGGCGCAGCAGCTCCCCGGCGGCGCCTGGGCACGCGGCCAATGCGCCACGCCAGAGCTCGGCACTGGCAGGCAGCTCGGCATCGTGCACGGTCCAGCCTGACCCGGACGTGGCAAGCACGCCCTGGCGGCCGAGCTCGTCGAGCAACTCGCGCAGTAAAGGGTGGGCCTGGCGCCAGCGTGCCGGCAGCGCGACGTCGTCGCTGGCTTGCGCGCTGAGCGCATCGCGCGCGAACGCCACCGGCAGCAGCTCGAGCAGCGGCGCAACCTCATGCAGGTAGTGCCGGCGTGCGTCGAAACCGTCGCGCTGCCAGCCCTTCAGCACGGCGCGGCCGAGCACCGCGGTGGGCACCAGCGGCGCGCGCGTCGCGGCGTCCTCCAGCGGTTGC
>JAKAHP010000386.1 GCA_021825505.1 Pseudomonadota bacterium | reverse complement strand
GCGGATGGATCGTCGTCAGCCCCCGTCATGAAAGCACTCCCGGATCGCCGCAGCATCCGCCGCATCCTGATCCTCAAGTGGAGCGCGCTCGGCGATGTCGCCCTGGCCAGCGCGATCATGGAGGACATCCGTCGCGCGTTTCCGCAGGCGCGGATCGATCTCGACACGTTGCCGGCCGCGGCCGGTCTGTTCGCTCACGATCCGCGCTTCGAGCGCGTGCTGGTGATCGACTCGCGGGCGCGCGGGCAGCGCCTGCGCATGATCGGGACATGGCTGCGCAGCGTCCGCGCGGGCCGCTACGACCTGCTGATCGACCTGCAGGGCAGCGACCACACGCGCGGCCTGGTCGCGCTGGCCCGGCTGACCGGCTGCGGCATCCGCCACCGCTGGAGCGTGCGGCCGGGCTGGCCTTTCACGCTGGCCCCGCGCGGCCTGGCGCGCACCGCATCCGCGGTCGACCGCATGCGCGCCCTGCTGGCCTGCGCCGACATTCCGGCGACGACCGCGCTTCCGGTCCTGCATCCGGCGCCCGTCGAGACCGCGCAGGCACAACGGATGCTGCGCGATCACGGATTGCGGTCCGCGCGGTTCGCCGTTTTGCTGCCGGGTTCGCAGGCGGCCGGCTGGCTCAAGCGCTGGGGCGTCGCGCGCTACGCGGAGCTGGCCGGCCTGCTGCTCGCGCGCGGTCTCGAACGCATCGTCGTGATCGGCGGGCCCGACGAGCGCGACGAGTGCGCGGCCATCGTCGCGGCCATCAACCATCACCACCCGGATGGCGCGATCGGGCTGACGACGCTGAGCCTGCTGCAGATCGTGCCGATCAGCGCGGCCGCGACCCTGATCGTCGCCAACGACACCGGCACGGCGCACATCGCCGCCGCAGCCGGCACGCCGCTGCTGGTGATCTGCGGTCCCACCGATCCGCAACGGGTCAAGCCGCTGGGTCCGCTCGTGCGCGCGGTCCAGGCGGATGCCGGCTGCCTCAACTGCTACGGCAAACGCTGCCGGCTGGGCGCGACGGCGCAGTGCCTCGAACCGATCACGCCGGCGCGCATCGCCTCGCTGCTGCTGGACGCGTCACCCGATTTGCAGGGTCTGAAGCTGTACGGATCGATGCCGGCCTGAGGCCGCGGCTGCGATGCCTCCGGCAGCGCGACGGCGTTTTCGGGATAATCGCGGGTCTCCCTTCGTGCCCGGCCGTACCCCATGACCGATTTCCTGCACCGCCTGCCCGTGTTCGCCAGCCAGCATGCGCTGCTCGTCGCCGCCTTCGTCGGCCTGCTGCTGGCGCTGATCGCCACCGAGGTGCTGCGCCTGATGCGCGGCTGGAAGGAGATCACCCCGGCGACGCTGACGCATTTGATCAACCGCCAGAACGCGCTGCTGATCGACGTCTCGTCGCGGGCGGATTTCGAGAAGGCGCACATCCCCGGCGCGCGCCACGTGGCGATGGCGCAGTTCGATCCCGAGCACAAGGATCTGGTCAAGGTGAAGGATCTGCCGATCGCGGTCTACTGCCGCAGCGGCGTGACCTCGGCCAAGGCCGCGGCGCGGCTGGTCAAGGCCGGCTTCAAGCAGGTGCACAGCCTGGGCGGCGGCATCGGCGCCTGGCAGCAGGCCGATCTGCCGGTGGCGCGCGGCAAGGACTGATGCGCAGCCTCTTCCTGCCAGGTTGTGTTCAACCGATGCGATGAGCAGCCCGGATGGAGCCTCGTGAGAGGCGCAATCCGGGGCTCGATGAAACATCATTCCCGGATTCCGCTGCGCTGCATCCGGGCTACGCGGTTTTCGTGTCTTGATCGCGAGCGGGTATCAGGCCTTCCTGGTGCCCTGCTCGGCCGCCTGCGCCGCCTGCACGGCGGGACGCGCTTCCATGCGCTGCAGGTAGCGCACCAGCGCCGGCCACGGCGCCAGATCGATGCCGACGAAGCGCGTCCACACCAGCACGGTGTAGAGGTAGGCATCGGCCACGCTGAAGCCGCCGGCCAGCAGCCAGTCCTGCCTGCCGAGCACCGCGCTGACCTCGGTGAAGCGGCCGCCCAGCTTCTCGATCTGCTGCTGTTTCACGGCATCCGGCGTGGCCGGATTGAACAGCGGACTGAACTGCTTGTGGATCTCGGTGGAGATGAAGTTCAGCCATTCCTGCAGCTGGTAGCGCTCGAAGCTGCCGTTGGCCGGCGCCAGGCCCGCCTCGGGTTTGCGGTCGGCGAGGTACTGCACGATCGCCGGGCCTTCGGTGAGGATGCGGCCGTCGTCGAGCTCCAGCGTCGGCACGTAGCCCTTGGGATTGATCGCGCGGAAATCGCGGCCGTCACGGGTGGCCTTGCTGCGCAGGTCGACCTGGACCAGATCGAACGGCAGACCCAGCTCGCGCAGCACGATGTGCGGCGAGAACGAGCAGGCGCCGGGGGCGAAATAGAGCTTCATGGCAACTCCTTGCGGGACAGGGGACTGGGGATCGAGGAACATCGTGCAAGCCGTCATGGTGGCGCCGGTGGTGACGGCCGTCGAGCGCATCCGGCGCAACGCCGTGTGCACGCCGCGGCAACAGTGCCGCGGAGACGATGTCCGAACCGGCTGTGACCGGCCCTACTTGCGCTTCGGCAGGTAGAGATCGGTGACCGTGCCCTCGTAGACCTCGGCGGCGAGGCCCACCGATTCGCTCAGGGTCGGATGCGGATGGATGGTCAGGGCGATGTCGGCGGCTTCGGCGCCCATCTCGATCGCCAGCGCCAGCTCGGCGATCAGGTCGCCCGCGTGCGGGCCGACGATGCCGGCGCCGACGATGCGGTGGGTGGCCTCGTCGAACAGCAGCTTGGTGAAGCCCTCGGTGCGGTCGATGCCGATCGCGCGTCCGCTGGCCGCCCACG
>JAKAHP010000385.1 GCA_021825505.1 Pseudomonadota bacterium | reverse complement strand
GATGCCGACCGCGCACGCCCCGCCGTCGAGCACCTGCGCGACCGCGTCGCCGAGCTCGGCGCGCACGTCGGCGGCGCGGGTCGGGCTGATGCGCCCGAAGCGGTTGGCCGACGGCGCCGCCAGCCCCCCCTGCCCGCCGTGCAGGCGCGCCAGCACGGCCTGCGCCAGCGGATGGGCCGGGCAGCGCAGCGCGATGGTGTCCTGCCCGGCGGCGCAGGCCCGGGCCACGCCGGCGCGGCGTCGCAGCACCAGCGTCAGCGGTCCGGGCCAGAACGCGTCGATCAGCGCCTGCGCGGCCGGCGGCACCTCGGCCGCCCAGCGCAGCAGGTCGGCGTCGCGCGCCAGGTGCACGATCACCGGGTGATCGGCGGGCCGTCCCTTGACCGCGTAGATGCGCCGCACCGCGGCGTCGTTGGCGGCGTCGGCGGCGAGCCCGTAGACGGTCTCGGTCGGGATCGCGACCAGCTCACCCGCCTCGAGGCGCCGCACCGCAGCGTCGATCTCGGCGTCCAGGCCCGGGACGGCGCCCGGCGCGGCGTCCATCAGAACGCTTCCAGCCCGAGCTGCGCGCAGGCGCGGCGCGCGCTGTCGGAGGCCTCGTGCAGCGTCGGCGCGGTGAACGTCAGGTGCCCCATCTTGCGTCCGGCGCGCGCGGCGCGCTTGCCGTACAGATGCAGGTGCGCGCCGGGCAGCGCCAGCGGCGCGGCCCAGTCGGGCTCGCGCTGACGGCCATCGGCGTCGAACCACAGATCGCCGAGCAGGTTGAGCATCACCGCGGCGCTGTGCTGGCGCGGCGCGACCAGCGGCGCGCCGACCAGGGTGCGCCATTGCAGGTCGAACTGCGAGGCGTCGCAGGAATCGATCGTGTGGTGCGCCGAATTGTGCGGCCGCGGCGCCATCTCGTTGGCCACCAGGCTGCCGTCGGCGAGCACGAAGAACTCGACGCACAGCACGCCGACGTAGTCCAGCCCGGCGGCGATCGCGCGCGCCGCGGCCAGCGCGCGCGCCGCGACGTCGGCGTCGACCGCGCCGTCGCCGGCGAAACTGGCGAACAGGATTCCGTCGCGGTGGATGTTGCGCTGCACCGGCAGCGCGACCTGGGCGCCGTCGCGGCCGCGCGCGATCACCACCGAGACCTCCTCGCGCAACGCCAGGCGCTGCTCGAGCACGCAGCGCACGCCGCCGAGTTCGGCGAACGCCGCGGCCAGTTGCTGCGGGGTGTGCACCGTGACCTGGCCGCGACCGTCGTAGCCCAGGCGCGCGGTCTTCAGGATGCCGGGCAGCAGCGCGGCGTGCGCGGGCGCCGCGGCGCCCGCGGCGTCCTCGATCACCGCGTGGGGCGCGCACGGCACGCCCACGCGCGTGAACAGCGCCTTTTCCTCGGCACGGTCCTGGCACACCGCGACGGCACCGGCGTGCGGCGCCAGCGGCACGTGGTCGTCGAGCCAGGCGAGTGCCGCGGCCGGAACGTTCTCGAATTCGATGGTCACCGCGGCGGCCACGCGCGCGATGCGGTGCAGCGCGTCGGTGTCGTCGTAGGCGGCGCAGACCTGCAGCGGCACCAGCTGCGCGGCCGGCGCGTGGGTGTCGGGCTCGAGCACCGCGACGTTGTAGCCGGCGGCTTGCGCGGCCTGCGCGAACATGCGGCCGAGCTGGCCGCCGCCGAGCACGCCCAGGGTGGCGCCGGGGGCGATGAAGGCCGGGTTGTCGTGCATCGTCGCGCTCCTCACAGGCCGACGCGCATTGCCGCGGCGGCCGCGGTCTGCTCGGCGCGGAAATCGTCCAGGCGCCGGCGCAGCACGGCGTCGCCGGCGGCCAGCAGCGCCACCGCGAACAGCGCGGCGTTGGCCGCGCCGGCCTCGCCGATCGCGAAGGTGGCCACCGGAATGCCCTTGGGCATCTGCACGATGGACAGCAGCGAGTCGTTGCCGCGCAGGTATTTGCTCGGCACCGGAACGCCAAGCACCGGCACCGTGGTCTTGGCCGCGATCATGCCCGGCAGATGCGCGGCGCCGCCGGCGCCGGCGATGATCGCGCGCAGGCCGCGGTCGCGCGCCGCGGCCGCGTAGTCGAACATCGCGTCGGGCATTCGGTGCGCGGACACCACCTGCGCTTCGTACGGCACCTCGAAGCGCGCCAGCAGTTCGGCCGCGTGCCGCATCACTTCCCAGTCCGAACTCGACCCCATCACCACGCCGATCATCGCCTGCCTCGCTGTCGCACCGCAAAATCGCGTCATTCTACGGGGGCCGGGTATGCTACGAATGGCTGCGCGGCGCTGGAAATCGCGGCCACCGCCCCCATCTGCCCGAGTTGCAAACCCGGAGTCTCCGAACATGATCGACGCAACCCTGACGAATTTCGAAACCGAGGTGGTCGACGCCTCGCACACCCTGCCGGTCGTCGTCGACCTGTGGGCGCCTTGGTGCGGTCCGTGCCGCGTGCTGGGCCCGGTGCTGGAAAAGCTCGAGACCGCCTACGCCGGCCGCTTCAAGCTGGTCAAGATCAATACCGAGGACGAGCAGGACCTGGCCGCGGCGTTCGGCGTGCGCTCGATCCCGATGGTCGTGCTGATGAAGAACGGCCAGCCGGTCGACGGTTTCGTCGGCGCCTTGCCCGAGGGCCAGATCCGCCAGTTCCTCGACAAGCACGTGCCCGAGGCCGCGCCCGAGGACGAGGCGCCGGCCGAGGAGCCGCTGCCGGCCGACGCGGGGTCGCGCCTGGAGCAGCTGCAGCAGCAGCTGGCCACCGATCCGGCCGACGACGCGGTGCGCAACGGCTACGTCGAGCTGCTGCTGCGCGAGGGACGCGAGGACGACGCGCGCCGCGCCTTCGAGCCGATGGCCGGCAAGGTCGCGCTCGACCGCCGCGCCGG
>JAKAHP010000384.1 GCA_021825505.1 Pseudomonadota bacterium | reverse complement strand
CGCCCTACGTCGTGCCGGCGCGCGGCGAGCCGCCGCTGCCCGCCGCGCAGCGCCTCGCGCTGCTGCGTGCGCGCATCAAATACGTGTTCGTGATCTATCAGGAGAACCGCAGCTTCGATTCCTACTTCGGCACCTGGCCGGGCGCCGACGGGATCTATTCGCAGCCGCCGGCGCGCACGCCGGGCTTCGTGCAGCCGCTGCAGCTGCCGGACGGGCGCTGGACCACGATCTCGCCGTTTCGCATCGGTCCGGCCGAATCCGCAGCCGACACCGACGACATCGACCACTCGCATCCGCTGATCCTGCGCAAGCTGCACGTGGTGCACGGCGTGCCGCGCATGGATCGCTACGCGCTGACCGAGGAGCGCAAGTATTCGCCGCAGGGCGCGCCCAGCCTCGAGGCCCTGCAGTTCGGCGAGCTGGCGATGGCGCACGAGGACTGCGACACGGTGCCGATCCTGTGGCACTACGCCGACCGTTTCGCGCTGTTCGATCGCGTGTTCCAGACCGTCGCCGGGCCGTCCACTCCCGGCAACCTCAGCATCATCGCCGCGCAGTCCGGTGCGACACAGTGGGCGCGGCATCCGGGCGCGGCCTTCAGGGGCGATGGCGCCAAGGGTCCCGGCGTGCCGGTGGTCGACGATGCCGATCCGCTCTGGGGATCGCCCTACGACCCCGATCCGGCGGCACGGCGCATGCCGTACAACCCGCACGACACCGCCAAGACCGCCGCGCATCGCGAAGACGTGCAGGACAACCTCACCTTCGCCTCGCTGCCGCTGACGCTGCAGGGCGGCGATCTCGGCGCCACCGTGCAAAAGGACACGCGGCCGGAAACCGACCTTGCCGACGTGCACGGCGACGTGCGCGCGATCAGCGCGCGCGGCCGGCGCGCGGTGGACTGGCGCTGGTATCAGGAAGGCTATGGCGCGCCGACGCCGGCCGGTGCCGACCCCGAGGACGCCGACGGCCGGCACGCCTCGTACGTCACCCACCACAACGGCCCGCAGTACTTCGGTTACATCGCCAACAATCCGGCGCTGCGCGCGCACCTGGCGGACCTGTCGCGGTTCTTCGGCGACCTGCGCGACGGCCGCCTGCCCGCCGCGGGCGGCGTGTTCTACATCAAGGGCGGCTACCGCAACGACTTCGGACTGAAACCCGCCGACCCCGATCCGCGCGTGCAGGCGCGCTTTCTCGGCGACGACGACCACCCGCAGTATTCCGACGCGCAGATCAGCGAGATCCTGGTCGCGCGCGCGATCAACGCGATCGCCGCCAGCCGGTACTGGAAGCACAGCGCGATCATCGTCACCTGGGACGACAGCGAGGGCGACTACGACCACGTGCCGCCGCCGCAGCGCGCGACAGGCCCGGACGGCCGCTGGCTGGGCAACGGCCCGCGCGTGCCGTTGCTGCTGATCTCGCCGTATGCCCGCGTGCACGCGGTGGTGCACGCGCCGGGCAACACCGCCTCGGTGGTCAAGTTCATCGATCGCGTGTTCGACCTGCCGCCGCTGGCCACGCTGCCGGACGAACTCGAGGGCCGCAGGCTGGGCGAGCTGCATTTCCACCTGCGCGGACTGGGCCCCGAGGACGCGCTGACGCCGGCTGTCACCGACCTGCTGGGCGCGTTCGACGACGCGCGCCTGGCCGGCAAGGCGACGCCGCTGCCGGCGTCCTACGCCGAAGTGCCGCGGGCGTGGACCGAGCAATTGCCCGGCGCGCTGGGGCTGGACTGCAAGGCGCTCGGCATCACGCCCGTGGACCAACAGCTCGGCATCACCACCGCGCTGCCGCCGCACTTCAACCCGCGGCCTAAGACCACCCCGACGCCGGCCCCCGCAACGCTACGCTAATCTGCCCGCACTCGATCGAGGAAGTCTCGCCATGAACACCGAGCTGACGTTTTTCCACGCCCCGCAGTCGCGCTCGGCCGGCGTGCGCATCCTGCTCGAGGAGCTGGGTGCGCCATACCGGCTGCACGTGCTCGACCTCAAGGCCGGCGAGCAGCGCCAACCCGCCTATCTCGCCATCAATCCGATGGGCAAGGTGCCGGCGCTGAAGGACGGCGACGCGCTGATCACCGAACAGGTGGCGATCTACATCTACCTCGCCGACCGCTTTCCGCAGGCGGGCCTGGCGCCGGCCATCGGCGACCCGCTGCGCGGCCCGTGGCTGCGCTGGCTGGCCTACTACGGCTCCTGCTTCGAGCCGGCGGTGATCGATCGCTCGCTGCAGCGCGAACCCGCGGCGCGCGCCACGTCGCCCTACGCCGACTACGACACCATGTTGAAGACGCTGACCGACCAGCTGGCGCGCGGGCCGTGGCTGCTGGGCGAACGCTTCACCTCCGCCGACGTGCTGTGGGGCACGGCGCTCGACTGGACCACCCAGTTCAAGCTGGTGCCCGAACTGCCGCTGATCCGCGCCTACATCGACCGCGTCGGCGTCCGCCCGGCGGTGCAGCGTGCCCGCGCCGCCGACGCGGCACTGGTGGCGGCGCAGGAACAGGATTCGACCATTCACGGCCCGGCAGACTGAGTTCGTTTCCGCCCGCGTGCGCCCTGGCGGGCGTTTGGCCATTGCGGCACGGAACGTGCTTGGTCCCCGCAACCGCCGATAGAGACCCCCCGTGAAGAACCCGACCGACAGCGCTCCTCCTTCAGAGACCCGTAGCGAAACACACGACCGTCCGCGTCCCGAAACCGAATCCGAACCCCCCGGTACATCCAGGCAAGCCGGACGCCTGTCGGAGATCGATGCCGCCCTCAGAAACCACCGCGAGAGCCTGTGCTTCTTTCTTTCGCTGATGGTGGGAGTCGCCTCGCTGATCGAGCCCCTTGCCGATCACGCGGAGGGCAGCGGCCGGTGGC
>JAKAHP010000383.1 GCA_021825505.1 Pseudomonadota bacterium | reverse complement strand
GGCAGCCGCCAAGCCGTCGACCGCCGCGTTGCAGGCCGCGCTCGACGCCCCGGCGGCGACCCAGGCCCCCGCGGCGCACGCCGCCGCGTCTGCCCACCCCCATGCGGCCGATGGCGCCGCGGCGCCCGCTCCGTTCGCGCAGAGCCTGCTGGCGACGGCCGGCACGCCGACGCCTGCCACCCCCACGCCCGCCAGCACCGCCAGCGCGACGCTGCAGCAGCCGGTGGGTGCGTCGGGCTGGGGCCAGGAACTCGGCCAGCAGATGCTGTTCGCGGTCGGCTCGCAGCAGCAACTCGCCAGCCTCAAGCTCAACCCGCCGCAGCTCGGGCCGCTCGAGGTTCACCTGCAACTCGACAACGGCCAGGTCAACGCCCAGTTCGTCTCGCCGCACCAGGCGGTGCGCCAGGCGCTGGAAAGCGCCATGCCCCAGCTCCACGACATGTTCAGCAATGCCGGAATGAGCCTCGCGCAGGCCTCGGTCAATTCCGGCGGCGGCCGCGGCGAGCGCAATCTGTTCCAGCGCCAGGCGCGTCAGTCGCAGGGCGCAGTGAGCGCGGTCGACGAGGTCGGCGCGGCGGCTCCGGCGCTGCGTCTGCTCGGCGCCAACGGGCTGGTCAACACCTACGTATGAGCGGCGCGACCAAGTGTGGCGCCAAGCCGATTTCAGTTTCGCAGTTCGCGTGCCGTTTAAAGTAACGGAATCGTCGCGTATTCCGGAGTAACAGATGGCAGAACAAGAGGCCAAGTCAGGGTCGGGCAAAGGCAAGCTGGTGATCATCGCCGTCGTCGTGCTGGTGTTGCTGGCCGGCGGGGGCGGTGCCGCATGGTGGTTCCTGCTGCGCCCGAAAGCTGCAGCAGGCAAGCATGTGGCCGAGGCCAAGCCGGCGCAGAAGGCGCACTTCATCACCCTCGATCCTTTCGTGACCAATGTGATCAGTCAGGACGGCAACACTCACTATCTGCAGGTCAAGATCGATTTGAAGGCGTATGACCCGAAGGTCGACGAGCAGGTCACCAATATGACGCCGGAGATCCGCAATTCAGTCCTGCGCATCCTCGCCGCGCAGCAGGCCGAGCGCGTCACCACGGTGGCAGTGCGCGAGCAGCTGCGCGAGCAGATCCTGCTCGCGGTCAACCAGGTGCTGAACTCGGACGGTGCCGGTGGTGCCAGCGCGGCGACCTTGCCGGCGGCCCCCGTGCTGCCGGCCAGCGCGTCGTCGCAGGCACGCGTCG
This sequence comes from Pseudomonadota bacterium, assembly GCA_021825505.1. Classification (GTDB taxonomy): domain Bacteria; phylum Pseudomonadota; class Gammaproteobacteria; order Burkholderiales; family Burkholderiaceae_C; genus Thiomonas_A. Next base: position 1,656 of record JAKAHP010000383.1, on the reverse strand, counting down.
CGGCGCAGCAGGCGCAGGCCGCGGCGCTGGAACATGCGGCCGCCGCATCGGCACAGAAGGGGCCGATCGCCGGCGTGTATTTCACCGGATTCGTGGTGCAGTGAGATGGTCAAGGACGTCCTGTCGCAAGACGAAGTCGACGCGCTGCTGCAGGGCCTGAGCGGCGAGGAAGCCGTCGCGCCCGAGGCGGACAGCGCCGACGAAGGCGGCGTGCGTCCTTACGACCTGGCGAACCAGGACCGCATCGTGCGCGGGCGCATGCCCACGCTCGAGGTGATCAACGAGCGCTTCGCGCGGCTGTGGCGCGTCGGCCTGTTCAATTTCCTGCGGCGTTCGTCGGAGATCTCGGTCGCTTCGGTGCGGCTGATGAAGTACAGCGAGTTCATTCGCACGCTGGTCGTCCCGAGCAACCTCAACCTGGTCCAGCTCAAGCCGCTGCGCGGCACTTCGCTGTTCATTTTCGATCCGCGCCTTGTGTTCAGCGTGGTCGACAATTATTTCGGCGGCGACGGGCGCTTCCACGCGCGCATCGAAGGCCGCGACTTCACCTTGCTCGAGCAGCGCATCATCAATCGCATGCTCGACATGGTGTTCAAGGAATACCGCACCGCGTGGACCCCGGTGCTCAAGCTCGACATCGAGGTCACGCGCTCCGAAGTCAACCCGCAGTTCGTCAACATCGCGACGCCGACCGAGGTGGTCATCGTTTCCACCTTCGACGTCGAGATCGAGGGTGGCGGCGGCACGCTGCACGTGTGCATTCCGTACAGCATGATCGAGCCGATCCGCGACCAGATGACCACCGGCATGACCACCGACCGCAACGAGGTCGACCAGCGCTGGATGCAGGCGCTGCAGAGCGAGATGCGCGAGGCCGAAGTCGAACTGCGCGTCGAGCTGCTGCAGCGCTCGGTGCTGGTCCGCGAATTGTTGCAGCTGCGCGTCGGCGACGTACTTCCGGTCGAGCTGCCCGACACCGTGGTCGGCCGCGTCGACGGCATTCCGGTGCTCGCCGGCGAATTCGGCCAGCACGACGAGCGCATGGCGATCAAGGTGCGCCAGCGCCTGCTGCCCGACAGCGGCTTCGTGCCGCACAGCAACAAGCCCCGGCTGAGCTGAAGCCGTCCCCCCATTTTTCGAGGCAGCCCTTCATGTCTTCCGATCCCGACACCACGCAAGACGCCAGCGCCGACGACGAATGGGCCGCCGCGATGGCCGAGCAGGGCGTCGACCCGGCGGCCACACCGGCACCCGCGGCGGAGGCGCCTCGCGCCAGTTTCCCGCAGCTCAATCCGGAACCGGCCGCCGCCGCCGGCAACGAGCAGCTCGACCTGGTGATGGACATCCCGGTCACGCTGTCGGTCGAGCTCGGTCGCACCAAGATCCAGATCCGCGAGCTGCTGCAGCTGGCGCAGGGCTCGGTGGTCGACCTCGACCGCCTCGCCGGCGAGCCGATGGACGTGCTGGTCAACGGTTTCCTGATTGCGCGCGGTGAAGTCGTGCTGGTCAACGACAAGTTCGGCATCCGCTTGACCGACATCGTCAGCCCGAACGAGCGCGCGCGCCGCCTGGGCTGAAGCGCGCGGCGCGTTCCAGCCGCGCGATGCGGCGGCGCAGCTCACGCAAGGTCGGCGCGCCGTGCGGCGCGAAGCGCGC
>JAKAHP010000382.1 GCA_021825505.1 Pseudomonadota bacterium | reverse complement strand
CGCAGCGCCGCGCCCATGCGGGTGGAGTAGCTGCCCTTCATGCCGGCCAGCCGCGCACGGACGAGATCGCCATAGGGCTGGTCGAAATCCTTGAAGCGGTAGTAGTGCACATCGTGCCGCCCGTCGGAGCAGAAGCCGTGGATGGCGAACGGGTCGCCGATGCGTTGCAGCGCTTCGGCCAGCAGCACGGTGGCGGCGCGGGTGAGATCGAGCACGGAATAGTCGTGGCCGCGCACCTTGTCGTTCGACGATTCGGACATGTCGAGCAGCACCATCACGGCCAGATCGCGCTGCGCCCGCTTGAGCCGCACCATGATGCGCGGGTCGGGCTGAACGCCCATGCGCACATCGGTCATGGCGCGCACGGCGGCATCGATGTCGATGTCGTCGCCGTCTTCCTGGCGCCGGATGCGCTGCAGGCCCTGCGGAATCATCGACTCGATGAGAAATTTCAGACGCGACACCACCGGTTTGTGCTCGGCCAGAATGGCGTCGATCACCGCCAGGTCGCCCACCGGCGGATGACGCTCGAGCACGGTGGCCCAGCTTGGGCGGTCGAGCTGGATCTGATAGTCCCACTCGGGATAGTGAAAGGGCTCGGAAATCGGCGGGCGGCCTTCGAGCGAGTTGATGGTCACCCCTTCCTGGTCGAGATAGAACTCGGTGGGCAGAATCCAGACCTCCTGCGCGTCGTCACCGGCGAATTCGTTATCGACCTCGTTGACCATCTCCATGACGCTGACCTTGCGCCGCACCTGCTGCTGCGTCTCCCAGGTGGCCTGCAACGCCTGCGCTTCGTCGTACTCCTCCAGCTCCCAGATGGCGCGGTTGTCGTCGCGATAAAGCGCGCGCAGACCATCGGTGCGGCGGTTGTATTCCGGCAGATCCAGCGCCGCCAAGGGGTGTGAGAGGTCGATGCCTACGTTCCAGCTGAATTTCGCATCCAGCAAGTCGGGCTGGGCGCGAAAATGGGCCACGCCCTGTTGTACCCAAGGATGCGGATCGGCGCTGTGCTCCTCCAACAGCGCGCGCGCGAGTCGGTTGAGCAGATCGCCCACGGTCTTGGGCTCGCTGTAGTCGGCAGGCGGCTGCAGGGCCAGCCACGCCTCACGCATATTGGGAAACTGAGCAATAGCCAGCGCCTCGACCCGTGCGTCTTCGATGACTTCGATCAGGCCGATCTGCAGCGGCGACAGGGCCTGCATGGACAGCGGCTCGGTGGTGAACACCAGATGCGCGGCGCAGTGGTTGGCCGCAGCGCGATAGACGTCCAGCGCGCTGACGATCTGCTCTGACGGCGTGTCGGGGCCGAGAGGGCGAAAGTCGTCGTAGGCATCGGCGATGTGAATGACGTAGCGCTCGATGAAGGGCTTGAGACCTTCGCGGTTTTCGTAGTCGCCTGCGGTCGGGCGCATGAAAAAGTCGCGTCCCCACATCGCCCGCAGATAGATGTTGAGCCGACGCTGCACGTCCACGAACAGCGTGCCTTTGCGCTCTTGCTGCAACATCGAAAGCGCATCGGGGCTTTGCAGCGAAAAGTAGGCGACCTGCCCGTCAAAATCAGCCTTGTAGGCCTGCGCGCCCCACTGGGCCCAGCGCCGCAGCCCGCCCAGGGTGAGCTGCGACAGCAAACGCTCCAGGTTTTCGAGCATGGGCCGCAAGCCTCGCGGCGCCTGTGCCAGCATCAGCGACAGCACGCTGAGAAACTGCCGAAACAACTCTTCGTCGCCCAACCGCTGACCGGCCAGGGGCGCAGTGGCAGCAATCAGCGCCAACACCTGGCCAGAGGTCTTGGAAGCCATGGCCAACAGAAAATTGACCAGATCGGGCAGCACGTCCTCACCGATGGCGCGGGCCAGTTCGGGCATGGACTGCAGGTAGGTGATCACCAGCTCTTCACCGCGGCCAAGCTGGTGCAGCGCGGCAGCTCCCTTGAGGAAGTTGTCTAGGCCGCGCGAGGAGAAGGCGCGCGCCGCCTCGTTCCAAGACGCGCGCAGGACGTCCTGCGCACCGCTCGGCAGCTCGTCGACGAGTTCCTGGAATTCTTCGAGGTGAATGGCCATGATGGACTCACTGCGCGCGGCCTGCCGCCCGTGGCGACTGGGGGCCGCAGCGCTAGCGAAGGTCAGAAATAGGTGGTCACCGCGGCGTCCAGCGCATCGCGCATGTCCGGGTCATCGGTGATCGGGCGAACCAGCGCCATGCGGCAGGCTCCCAGCGGCGCCACACCCTGCGCGATCAGCGAGCCGGCGTAGATGAGCATGCGGGTGGAGATGCCTTCGTCGAGCCCGTGCCCCTTGAGATTACGCGAGCGTTCGGCGATGTGCACCAGATTCTTGGCCACCTCCAGACCCACACCGGATTCATGCGCCACGATCTCGGCTTCGACTTCGTGCTCGGGGTAGTGGAAATCGAGCGCGGCAAAACGCTGCTTGGTGGATTGCTTGAGGTCCTTCATCAGGCTCTGATAGCCGGGGTTGTAGGAGATGACCACCTGGAAATCGGGATGCGCCTCGATGATCTCGCCCTTCTTCTCCAGCGGCAGAATGCGCCGCGCATCGGTGAGCGGGTGAATGGCGACCGTGGTGTCTTGCCGCGCCTCGACCACTTCGTCGAGATAGCAGATGGCGCCCAAGCGAGCGGCCATGGCCAGCGGGCCGTCTTGCCAGCGGGTGCCGTTGGCATCGAGCAGATAGCGGCCCACCAGGTCGGAGGCGGTCATGTCTTCGTTGCAGGCTACGGTAATCAAGGGCTTGCCCAGCTTCCAGGCCATGTATTCGACGAAGCGGGTTTTGCCGCAGCCCGTGGGGCCCTTGAGCATGACCGGCAGGCGCACGGAATAAGCCGCCTCATACAGCTCGACTTCGTCGCTCAGCGCACGGTAATAGGG
>JAKAHP010000381.1 GCA_021825505.1 Pseudomonadota bacterium | reverse complement strand
GCGCGCACGCGAGGCGGCGATCGCCGCGCTGCCCGAGTTCGCCGGCGCCGCCGATGACTGACCCCGAGCAGCCCGGCCGTGGGGGCACGCCCAAGCAGGCGCCGGGCCGCCCCAAGCCTGCTTGAGCCCCCTCGGGGGATGAGACGGGACCAGCGGCCGTGCCTGCGCACGGCCGCGCGCCCGTCGAATCCGAGCAGCCTGCAGGCTGCGAGGTGGATGAGACGGGACCAGCGGCCGTGCCTGCGCACGGCCGCGCGCCTGCCGAATCCGAGCAGCTTGCAAGCTGCGAGGTGGAACAGGCCGGGCGCAGCCCGGCCGTGGGGGCACCATTTACCCCGTCAGCGCGAGGAAGTTGGCCAGCACCGGCGACGCGTTGTCGCGCCGCCACGCCAGCAGGATGTCGCTGTGCGCGTCGGCGTCGGCCAGCGCCGCGTAGTGCACGTCGGGCACCGAGGCGCGCTGCATCGACGCGGCGACCAGGCCGATGCCCAGGCCGGCGCCGACCAGGCCGACCAGCGTCGGCATCTCGTGTACTTCCTGCACCACGCGCGGCGTGAAGCCGGCCTGCAGGCACAGCGCCAGGGTGCGCTCGCGCAACCCCGAGCCGAGCGCGGCGCTGTACAGCACGAAGGGCTGCTCGCGCAGCTCGCGCAAGTGCAGGCGGCGGCGCCGCGCGAGCGGGTGTTCGGTGTGCAGCGCCACGCGCAGCGGCTCGCGCAGCAGCACCCGCGTGGCGAGCTCGGCCAGCGCCTCGTGCGGCGTGGTGCGGATGAAGCCGACGTCGATGCGGCGCGCCAGCAGCGCGTCGATCTGCACCTGCGACGGTTGCTCGCGCAGCTGCAGCTCGACCTCGGGCCAGCGCCGCCGGAAGTCGCGCAGCAGGCGCGGCATCGCTTCGGTGAACGGCATCGAACCGGCGAAGCCCAGCGCCAGACTGCCGCTGGCGCCGGAGCCGGCGCGGCGCGCCAGTTCGGTGGCGCGCTGCAGCTGTTCGAGCAGGGCGCGTGCCTGCGGCAGCAGCGCGGCGCCGGCCGCGGTCAGCTGCACGCCGGCGCGTCCGCGCAGCAGCAGCGCGACGCCGAGGCCGGCCTCGAGCGCCTGGATGCGCTGCGACAGCGGCGGCTGCGAGAGGTGCAGGCGCGCCGCGGCGCGACCGAAATGGCCTTCGTCGGCGATCGCGACGAAAGCTTGCAGCTGGCGGATTTCCATACGAAAAGCATATCAAACAACAGGAAAAATAGATTTCACAAATCGAATGCGCAGCCCTAAGCTGGCTGCTTGATTCCCCGTTCCTGGTGTTCGATGTCCACTCCCTCTCCCGCGCTGGCGCGCATCGATGCGCCGGCGCGTGCCCGCACCGCGGTGGTCGCCGCCGGCATGTGCGCGTTCTTCACGATGTACGTCACGCAGGGCCTGCTGCCGTCGCTGCGCAGCGTGTTCCACGCCGGCGTCGCCGAATTGAGCCTGACGCTGACCGCGACCACGCTGGCGGTGGCGGCGGCGGCGCCGCTGGCCGGCAGCCTGTCGGATCGCTTCGGCCGGCGTCCGGTGCTGGTGAGCGCGCTGTGCGGGCTGAGCGTGGCGACGCTGGGCGCGGCCAGCGCCGCCAGCCTGGGCCAGTTGCTGGTGTGGCGGGCGCTGCAGGGCTTGTTCGTGCCCGGCGTGTTCACCGCGACCGTGGCCTACATCGGCGAGGAGTGGCCGGCGCACGAAGTGCCGGCAATCACCGCGCTGTACATCTCAGGGTCGGTGGCCGGGGGCTTCCTCGGGCGCTTCGTCGCCGGGCTGGTGACGGCGCGCTGGGACTGGCAGGCCGCGTTCCTCGTGCTCGGCGTGCTCAACGTGGCCTTCACCGCGCTGGTGGCGCGCGGGCTGCCGGCGTCGCGCGGCTTTCGCGCCAGCCACAGCCTGCGCGCGTCGCTGGCCGGCCTGCCGCTGCATCTGCGCAACGGCAAGTTGCTCGGCAGCTACGCGATCGGTTTCGGCATCCTGTTCACCCAGGTGTGCACCTTCACCTACGTCACTTTCCACCTCGCCGATGCGCCCTACGACCTCGACCTGCGCCAGCTCAGCATGCTGTTCGCGGTCTATCTGGTGGGCATGGTCGCCACGCCGATGGCGGGCCGGCTGGCGTGGCGCTTCGGCCAGCGGCGCGTGTTCGGCTGGGCGGTGGCGCTGTCGGCCGGCGGCATGCTGCTGACCCTGAGCGGCCCGCTGGCGCTGATCGTGCTCGGCCTGACCGCCAGCTCGGCCGGGGTGTTCATCGCGCAGGCGATGGCGACCTCGCAGGTGCCCGGTTTCGCGAAGCAGGCGAAGTCAAGCGCGGTGGGGCTGTACGTGACCTGCTATTACGTTGGCGGCAGCGTCGGCGCGTTCGCCCCCAGCGTGGTCTGGAACCACGCCGGCTGGGGCGGCTGCGTGGCCCTGGTGCTGGCGGTGCAGGCGGCGATCGGCGTGGTCGCGCTGCGCGTGTGGCCGGCCGCGACCGGCCACCGCTGAACGCGGCGGCGGCTTCAGCGCAGCAGTCGCGCCAGCAGCCACGCCGCCAGCGATAGCACCAGCGTCGAGCCGATCGGCAGCAGCAATTCGTGCTCGCCGATGCGCAGGCGCAGGTCCAGCGGCAGGCGGCCGAAACCGAAGCGCTCCAGCCACGGCAGCGCGGCGCTGGCGACGACCGAGGCGAGGATGAACAGCAGCAGCCACATGGCGCAGCGCCGCCTTCAGTCCAGCGCCGCGCTGCGGTCGCCGGCGGCGAAGCCGGCCAGCGGCGTGGCGACGCCGCGGCCCAGCGCGATGACCTTGAACAGCTCGCCCATCTCGCTTTCGTTGACCAGCTTCTGCACGCTGGCGGCCAGTTGCACACCGGCGCGGTCGCTGGGCGCGGCGACGCCGCCGGGCAGC
>JAKAHP010000380.1 GCA_021825505.1 Pseudomonadota bacterium | reverse complement strand
ACGTAGGCGCCGTGGCGCGCCACCGCCGGCGGCACCACGCGCACGCCGGTGGCGCGCATTTCCTCTTCGCCCAGGCGGCTGAACTTGGTCTGCACCTTGTCGAAGAAATGCAGATCGCCGGCGCGCATCATCGCGTTGTCGCTGAGGCGGAAGCTCAGCAGCACGGCCTTCTTCAGCCACTGGTGCGTGACCCACTGGCCGTCGACCTTCTCGGCCACGCGCAAGCGCCCGCCGTTGAGCTCGTCGAGCACGTGGCGCACGGCGTCGCGCAGCTCGGCCGGCGCGCGGTCCGGCGCGTATTCGGTACGGCGCTCCCACGCCTGGTCGATGAGGGTCTGGATCTGTGTCGTCATGGGTCGGGGGGTTGGCGGTGGGTGGGCTGCTTTTCAGCGCGCCCCGAGGAAAGCGGCGATGCGGCCGGCGGCTTCGACGCAGGCGTCGACACCGGCCACCAGCGCAAGGCGCACGCGGCCGGATCCGGGGTTGTGGCCATCCTGCCCACGGGCCAGCAGGCTTCCGGGCAGGACCGCGCAATTGTAGGTTTTAAGCAAGGATCGTGCGAATTCGACGTCGTCGCCCGGAGTTTCCGCCCACAGATAGAACCCCGCGTCGGGCATCGCGACCTTCATCACCGGTTGCAGCAGCGGCAGCACGCGCGCGAACTTCTCGCGGTACAGGCGCCGGTTCTCGGCCACATGGGTCTCGTCGCCCCAGGCGGCGATGCTCGCCGCCTGCACCGCCCCGCCCATCGCGCTGCCGTGGTAGGTCCGGTATTGCAGGAAGGCCTTGATGAGCTCGGCGTCGCCGGCGACGAAGCCCGAGCGCAGCCCCGGCACGTTCGAGCGCTTGGACAGCGAGGTGAACATGAGCAGGCGCCGGAAATCGGCCCGGCCCAGCCGCGCAGCGGCGTCGAGCCCGCCCAGCGGCGCCTCGTCGCCGAGCCAGATCTCGCCGTAGCACTCGTCGCTGGCGATCACGAAACCGTGGCGGTCGGACAGCTCGAACAGGCGCTGCCACTCGGCCAGCGGCATCACCGCGCCGGTCGGATTGCCGGGCGAGCAGACGAACAGCAGCTGGGTGTCGCGCCACACCGCCTCGGGCACCGCGTCCCAGTCGACCGCGAAGTTGCGCGCCGCGTCGACCGGCGCGAAATGGCAGCGCGCGCCGGCCAGCAGCGCGGCGCCTTCGTAGATCTGGTAGAAGGGATTGGGGCTGACCACGGTGGCGCCGGCGCGCGTCGGGTCGACCACGACCTGGGCCAGCGCGAACAGCGCCTCGCGCGAACCGTTGACCGGCAGCAGCTGCGTGGCGGGGTCGACCTCCACATGGTGGCGCCGGCGCAGCCACGCCGCGCAGGCGGCGCGCAACTCGGCGCTGCCGGCGGTGGCCGGGTAGCGCGACAGCGCCCCCAGGTTGGCGCACAGCGCCTCGCTGATGAACGCCGGCGTGGCGTGCTGCGGCTCGCCGATGCCCAGGCTGATCGGCGCGTAGTCCGGATTCGGCGTGATGTCGGCGGTGAGTTGGCGCAGCCGCTCGAAGGGATAGGGGTTGAGTCGTTGCAGCAGTGGATTCAAGGCGGGCTCCGGACGGGAACCCGCATTTTAGGAACGGCGCTCAACCGCGCACGCAGTCGACGCTGTAGCCGGACTCGCCCTCGCCTTCGATCAGCCCGTGGATGTCGGTGGCGAAGCCTGGGAACTGACGGTTGAAGTCGCGCGCGAATCGCAGGTACTGCACGATCTGCGCGTTGAACCGCTCGCCCGGAATCAGCAGCGGAATGCCCGGCGGATACGGCGTGACCAGCGCCGCGGTGATGCGCCCCTCGAGCTGGTCGATGTCGACGCGTTCGACGTCGCGGTGCGCCATGCGCGCATAGGCCTCGGTCGGCGTCATCGCCGGCTGCAGGTTCGACAGATACATCTCGGTGGTCAGGCGCGCGATGTCGTTGGCCTGGTAGGCGGCGTGGATGCGCTGGCACAGGTCGCGCAGCCCGACGCGCTCGTACACCGGGTATTTGGCGACGAACTCGGGCAGGATGCGCCACAGCGGCTGGTTGCGGTCGTAATCGTCCTTGAACTGCTGCAGCGCGGTCACCAGGGTGTTCCAGCGGCCCTTGGTGATGCCGATCGTGAACATGATGAAAAAACTGTACAGCCCGGTCTTCTCGACGATCACGCCGTGCTCGGCGAGAAAGCGCGTGACCACCGCGGCCGGGATGCCGGTGGCGGCGAAGCGTCCCTGCAGATCCAGCCCCGGCGTGATCACGGTGGCCTTGATCGGGTCGAGCATGTTGAAGCCGGCGGCCAGCTCGCCGAAACCGTGCCAGTCGCTGTCGCCGCCCAGCATCCAGTCCTCGCGCGCACCGATGTCCTCGGGCGCGAGCTGCGCCGGCCCCCAGACCTCGAACCACCAGTCGTGGCCGTAGTCCTCGGCCACCTTGCGCATCGCACGCCGGAAGTTCAGCGCCTCGACGATGCTCTCCTCGACCAGCGCGGTGCCGCCGGGCGGCTCCATCATCGCCGCGGCCACGTCGCACGACGCGATGATGGCGTATTGCGGCGAAGTCGAGCTGTGCATCAGGTACGCCTCGTTGAAGCGCGCACGGTCGAAATGGCCGGTGTCCGAATCCTGCACCAGGATCTGCGAGGCCTGGCTGAGCCCGGCGAGCAGCTTGTGCGTCGATTGCGTTGCGTACACCAGGGCCTCGCGGCAGCGCGGGCGCCCCTCGCCGATCGCGTGCATGCCGGCGTAGAACGGGTGGAAGGTCGCGTGCGGCAGCCAGGCTTCGTCGAAATGCAGCGTGTCGATGTAGCCGTCGAGCATCTGCTTGATCGCGTCGACGTTGTACAGCACGCCGTCGTAGGTCGATTGCGTGACCGTCAGCACGCGCGGCCGCACCTTGCCGGCCA
>JAKAHP010000379.1 GCA_021825505.1 Pseudomonadota bacterium | reverse complement strand
GGAATCGCCGAAGCCGACCTGAGCCGGATCTTCGACCCGTTCTTCACGACCAAGGAAGTCGGCAAGGGAACCGGCCTCGGGCTGTACGTCAGCTACGGGCTGGCGACCGAGCAATGCGGCGGCGACCTGCTGGGGCGCAATCATCCGCAGGGCGGCGCCGAATTCACGCTGCGCCTGCCGCGCCGGGTCGCCGATGTCTAGCGCGCGCGCCAGCCTCGTATGGTTGCAGGGCAGCGCCTGCGGCGGCTGCACGATGGCCTTGATGGGCGCCGAATCGCCCGACGTGCTCAGCGCGCTGGACTGGGCGGGCATCGACCTGCTGTGGCACCCCTCGTTCGGCGAGCACAGCGAGCAGGCGTGGCTGGCGCTGATGCGCGAACTCGCGCAGGGCAAGCGTCCCCTCGACCTGCTGTGCGTCGAGGGTTCGATCGACCCGGCCGCGACCGATCCGCACACGATGGCGTACTGGGTGGCGCCGCTGGCGCTGCGTGCACGCTACGTCGTCGCGGTGGGCAGTTGCGCGTCGTTCGGCGGCGTCGCGGTGCTCGGCCGCCCCGACACCGTCGCGCTGCAGCAGCGCGCCCGGCCGGCGGCGGCCGCGCTGCTCGAGCCCGACTGGGTGTCGGCCGAGGCCTTGCCGGTGGTCAACGTCGCCGGCTGTCCGCCGCACCCGGGCTGGATCACCGAAACGCTGGCGCGGCTGGCGCAGGGCACGCTGGGCGCCGCCGACCTCGACGAACTGGCGCGACCGCGCGCGCTCACCGATCATCTCGTGCATCACGGCTGCGCGCGCAACGAGTTCTACGAGTTCAAGGCCAGTGCCGAGCAGCTCGACGAGCTCGGCTGCCTGATGGAGCATCTCGGCTGCCTGGGAACGCAGGCGCGCGCCGACTGCAATCTGCGCGGCTGGAACGGTTCGGGCTCGTGCCTCAAGGGGGGCTTTCCCTGCATCAATTGCACCGCGCCGGGCTTCGAGCGTCCGGCGCACGCGTTCGGACGCACGCAGAAGATCGCCGGCATCCCGACCAGCCTGCCCAGCGACATGCCCAAGGCCTGGTTCGTCGCGCTTGCCTCGCTGTCCAAGGCAGCGACGCCGGAGCGGCTCAGACGCAATGCGCGCGCCGAGCGCATCGTCGTCGGGCCGCGCTCGACCAAGCGATGAGCTGGCGCGTCGTCGGCCCGTTCAACCGCGTCGAGGGCGAACTCGACCTCGCGCTCGACGTGCGCCAGGGCACGGTGCACGCGGCACGCGTGCGCACGCGCGAATCGCGCGGTTTCGAACGCCTGCTGCTGGGGCGCGACGCGCGCGACGCGCTGGTGTACACGCCGCGCGTGTGCGGCATCTGCTCGGTGGCGCATTCGGCAGCGGCGTCGAGCCTGCTGCGCGCGTCGATGGCGCTGGAGCTGCCGCGCAACGCCGAGCTGGCTGCGCGCCTGGTCAGCGCCTGCGAGAACCTGAGCGACCACCTGACGCACTTCTACCTGTTGTTCATGCCCGATTTCGCACGCGAGGGCTTCAAGGCGCAACCCTGGCACGACGCCGCATGCGCGCGCTTCAAGGCGCAGCGCGGCACGGCGCTGCGCCCGGCGCTGCGCGCGCGCGCCGCGTTCCTGCATGTGATGGGCGTGCTCGCCGGCAAGTGGCCGCACACGCTGGCCTTGCAGGCCGGCGGTTCGAGCCGAGCGGTCGACGCCGGCGAGAAGGTGCAGCTGGCGAACACGCTGGGCCAGTTCCGCGAGTTTCTCGAGACCGAACTGTTCGGTTGCGCGCTCGAGCGCTTCGCCGCGCTCGACGGCGACGCCGCGCTGCGCGACTGGGCCGCGGCGCACGCCCACGCCGACCTCGGCCGCTTCCTGCAGTACGCCGACGCACTTGAGCTGCACGCGCTGGGCGTCACGCGCAACGGCTTCATCAGCTACGGCGCCTACGGCGGCGTCGCCCCCCTGTTCGCGCCAGGCTGGTGGCGCGACGGCCGCGTCGGCGAGCTGCGCCTGGACGCGCTCGCCGAGGACGTCTCGCACACCGGCTTTCGCGACGACGGCGGCGCGCGCCATCCGTGGGACGGCAACAGCGACGCTGCGCGCGAGCTCGGCGGCGCGGCGTATTCGTGGTGCAAGGCGCCGCGCCTGGACGGCCACGTGGCCGAGACCGGCGCGCTGGCGCGCCAGCTGATCGACGGCCACGCGCTGGCGCGCGACCTGGTGCGCGTCGAGGGCAGCAGCGTGCGCAGCCGCGTGGTGGCGCGTGCGCTGGAACTGGCGCGGGTCGTTCCGGCGATGCAGCGCTGGGTCGCCGAGCTCGATCCGGCGGCGCCGTTCTGCGCCGACGAGCGCGAGGTGCGCGACGGCGCCTGGTGCGGGCTGGTCGAGGCCGCGCGCGGCGGGCTGGGTCACTGGGCGCGCATTCGCGACGGGCGCATCACCCACTATCAGATCGTCGCGCCGACGACGTGGAACTTCTCGCCGCGCGACGCCGCCGGAACGCCCGGGCCGCTGGAGCAGGCGCTCGAAGGCACGCCGCTTGGCGCCGGCCGCGGCGCCGACAGTTCGACCGTGCAATTGGTGCTGCGCTCGTTCGATCCGTGCATGGCGTGCACGGTGCATTGAGCCGGCGCGCCGGCGTCACGCGTCGGCGTCGGCGGCGACCTCGGCCTTGACGTCGACGTCGACGCGAAACGGCACGCAGGGATCCATCAGTGCGGCCAGCCACGCCACCGCGCGGCGCGCCTCGTCGGCGTCGGCCACCGCGGCGCCGCGCGCGGTGCGCACCAGCGGACCCTCGGGGTGGAAGTTCCACTCGGTCGGCGCCGCCACCGCGTGCGCGCCGATGCGTCCGGACGGCTCGACGCGCACCCAGTGGTAGAGCCGCCCGCGCGGCGACTCCACGGCGCCCCAGCCCTCCCCGGCGGCCACGGCG
>JAKAHP010000378.1 GCA_021825505.1 Pseudomonadota bacterium | reverse complement strand
CGAGCTGCGCGCGCGCCGCGGCGACGCGCCGGTCGGCCTGACGTTGCGTGCGCTCGGCGTCGTCGAGTTGCGCCTGCGGCGCGATCGCCGCACGCGCCAGCTGCTGCGTGCGCGCCAGCGCGAGCGCTGCGAAGTGGCGCGCGTCGCGTGCCGCGGCCAGCTCGGCGCGGGCGCGTTCGAGGTCGGCGCGCAGCACGCGCAGATGCACGCGAGCGGCCGCGCGGCGCGCCTGCGCCGCCGCCAGCGCGATGCGGAAGGACGCATCGTCGAGCCGGTACAGCAGTTGCCCGCGCCGCACGCGCTCGTTGTCGTGCACGTCGACCTGCGCCACGCGCCCGCCCACGTCGGCGCTGATCGCGACCTGGGCGCAGCGCACGTAGGCGTCGTCGGTGTCCTCGCTGCGGCCGCCGCTCCAGTAAAGCCAGCCGGCCACGCCGAGCGCGACGGCGACGCCCAGCAGCATCAAGGGCCAGCGCAGCCGCTGGCGCCAGGCGGCGCGCGGCACAGGTTCGGTGGGGGTCATCGTGACGGGGAACGGGTGGGGCGCGGCAGCACGGCCTCGGCCGGATCGCCGGCGGCCAGGTTGTCGCGCAATTGCTCGAGCACCGCGAGGAAGGTGTCGCGGCGCGCCGGATCGATGCCGGCGAAGATTTCGGCGCGCGTCAGCGCGGCCAGCCGCTTGACTTCGGCCAGCACCGGCGCCGCGGCCGCACTCAGGTGCACGCTGTGCACGCGACGGTCGTTCGGATCGGGGCGGCGCTCGACCAGCCCATCGGCCTGCAGGCGATCGAGCACGCGCACCACCGCCATCGGCTCGAGCGCGGTGAACTCGGCCAGGCGCGCCTGGCTGAGGCCCGGGTGGCGCTCCAGATAAGCCAGCACCCGACAGGTCGGCAGCGTCAGCTGCACTTCGCGCGCGCGCTGCTCGAAGCGACGCACGTAGCGGCGGCTGACTTCGGCGAGCAGGAAGCCGAAGGCGCTGGAAGGGTCGGCGGAAGGTTCTACGGGAGGCACGGCGGCGAGCTTTTCATCACGAATGATACCGTATCACGCGTGATGAATTGCCCGCCACCTGCCTGGCGCCGCGTTCAGCGTCAGGGACGCGGATCGTCCCACTGCGCGCGCTGCTTGGGCGTCAGCACCGCGTCGATCTGCTGCATGGTCTCGAGCCGGTTGCGCATCATCTGCAGGCGCAGCTTCGACATCGCTTCGGCGCGCTGCATGATGGCATCGATGTCGATGCCCGCCGCGTTGTGCGTCGTCAGCGGCGCCAGCATCAGGGTGTGGGCCTGCGACATCAGGGCCCATTGCTGATCGGATTGCTTCTTGACGATCGCGTCGATGTGCTTGCGCTGCGCGGCGCTGAGGTCGAGCGCGGCGTAGGGATCGGCCCAGGCGCCGCGCGCCCCGCCCCAACCCGGGCAGGCGCCATTGGCCGCGCCCCAGGCGCCCATCGGCCCGTGCGCGCCGTGATAGGCGGCCATCGGCCCGTAGCCCCTGCCACCGTAGCCCATGCCGCCGCCCATGCCACCGTAGCCCATGCCACCGTAGCCCATGCCACCGTAGCCCATGCCACCGTAACCCATGCCGCCGTAACCCATGCCGCCGCGCGGGCCCCAGCCCGGGCCCCGCCCAGGTCCGTAGGCTGGAGTCGCCGGTGCCGGCGCGCTCGCCGCCGTCGGGGTCGCAGCGCCGGGTGCCGTGGGCGTCGCCGCCAGCGCAACACCGCCGCAGCCGATGAACGCCGCCACCGCGGCGTAGCTCCAAAGCGTCTGTTTCATGATCTTGTCCTCCTTGGTCCGGTTTTGACCGTCGAAACCACTGTAGGCGCGAGCAACTGTCCGTGCCATGACGCGTCGATGACAACGCTGTCACGAAGCGCTACGTCGTTGAACTTTCCGCGGCGTACACGCCTCTGACCGTCCACGCCGACGCCTGTTCTTGACGTCGGGCAAGGGTGTGGCGCGGCTGTCGCGCCGAAAATGGGGAGTGCGGGAGCTTCCGGCCGCGGTCGCCCCGTCCTGAACGTGCACGTGAACACGAGGAGTCGAATATGTCTTCATCCGATCCGGTCGGCGAACTGCAGGGTCGTGGCGTATTGGCCGCGCTCAGCCCGGCGCAGCTGCGCCAGCTGCTGACCCACGCCCGCGAACTGCAGCTCGGCGCGGGCGCCACGCTGTTCCACCAGGGCGACGCCGCCGACCGCTTCTATGTGCTGCGCGAAGGCGCGGTGCAAATCGGCGTGCCGGCGATCAACGGCCCCGAGCTCGAAGTGCAGAGCCTGGGCCCCGGCGACGTGATCGGCTGGTCGTGGCTGATCGAGCCGTACCGCTGGGCATTTGACGCCCGCGTCACGCGCGACGCCCGCCTGCTCGCCTTCGACGGCCCGAAGATCATCGCCGAGTGCGAGCGTGACCCGGCGCTGGGCTACGCGCTGTTCAAGGTGTTCGCCGGGCTGATGTCGACCCGGCTGCAAGCGGCGCGCACGCGCATGATGGAAAGCTGGGCACCGCCGGGCTGGGCTTGATCCAGGGCGGCGAGCGTCAGGCGCAACGCTCGCTACGCTACGTTATGCTGATGTGAAATTTCTCACGATCGCGCCCGTCTGACGTGACGCCTGCGCTTCGTGGCGCAGCCGCCTACCGTCGACGATGAGCCTCGCCACCGCACCCGAGCATCGGCTCCAACCCGCGCATGCGCTGTTGCGCGGCGCGCGCGTCGGCGTCTGTGTGGTGCTCGAGGGCCGCTTCGTCTGGGTCGACCCCGAATTCGCCGCGATGTTCGGCGCCACCCCGGCGACGCTGTGCGACGGGCTCGGCCCGCTCGACCTGCTCGCCCGCACCGACCGCGGTACGACCGACGCCGGCGGCGGCCCCTGGCAGCGCGGCGCCGCCGCGGGCCGCGCGCCCGTCGCGTTGC
>JAKAHP010000046.1 GCA_021825505.1 Pseudomonadota bacterium | reverse complement strand
CGCGTTGCGCGCACCCGGCGCCGAAGCGCTGGTCGCCGCGTCGAGCGCCGGCGTGTGCCTGATGCACATGCAGGGCCAGCCGCGTGACATGCAGCGCGCGCCGCACTACGACGACGTCGTCGCCGAGGTCGCGGGCTTTCTGCGCGCCCGCGTCGACGCGCTGCGCGCGCGCGGCGTCGCCGCGGCGCGGCTTTGCGTCGACCCCGGTTTCGGTTTCGGCAAGACGCTCGAGCACAATGTGAGTCTGGCGCGCGGCCTGCGTGCGATCGCCGCGCTGGGCCAGCCGCTGCTGGTCGGCGTGTCGCGCAAGTCGATGATCGGCGGCATGGCCGGACGCGCCCCCGCCGAGCGCCTGCCCGGCAGTCTGGCGGCGGCGCTGGCCTGCGTGGCCGCGGGCGCGCGCGTGGTGCGTGTGCACGACGTCGCGGCCACCGTCGACGCGCTGAAGGTATGGCACGCCTTGCACGAGGAACACGAGGACATTCGATGAGCAGACAGTATTTCGGAACCGACGGCGTGCGCGGGCGCGTCGGCCGCAGCCCGATCGTGCCCGAGTTCGGGCTGCGCCTGGGCCACGCCGCGGGCAAGGTACTGCGCGGCGGCGCACCGACGCGACCGACCGTGCTGATCGGCAAGGACACGCGCGTGTCGGGCTATATGCTCGAAGCGGCGCTCGAATGCGGCTTCGCCGCGTCGGGCTGCGATGTCGTGCTGGTCGGGCCGCTGCCCACGCCCGGCGTGGCCTACCTGACGCGCGCGCTGCGGCTGGATCTCGGCGTCGTCATCAGCGCCTCGCACAATCCCTACGAGGACAACGGCATCAAGTTCTTCTCGGCCAGCGGCAGCAAGCTGCCCGACAGCTGGGAGCGCGAGGTCGAGGAGGCGCTGGAGTCGGCGCATGGCTGCGTGGCGTCCGAGCAGCTGGGCAAGGCGCGGCGCCTGGACGACGCGGCCGGGCGCTACATCGAGTTCTGCAAGAGCACTTTTCCGAACGAGCGCACGCTCAAGGGCCTGCGCCTGGTGGTCGATTGCGCGCACGGCGCGGCCTACCACATCGCACCAGCCGTATTCCACGAGCTCGGCGCCGACGTGATCGCGATCGGCGCCGCGCCCGACGGCTTCAACATCAACCAGGGCGTCGGCGCCACCGCGCCCGACGCGCTGATCCGCGCGGTGCGTGCCAACCACGCCGACTACGGCATCGCGCTGGATGGCGACGCCGACCGGCTGCAGCTGGTCGACCGCGACGGGCGCCTGTTCAACGGCGACGAGCTGCTGTATCTGCTCGCCATGGACCGCCGCCCGCCCGGCGTGGTCGGCACCCTGATGACCAATCTGGCGGTCGAGCAGGCGATTCGCAGCGCCGGCATCGAGTTCGTGCGCGCCGCGGTCGGCGACCGCTACGTGCTCGAGGAATTGCTCGCACGCGGCTGGCAGCTCGGCGGCGAGGGCTCGGGCCACCTGTTGCTGCTCGATCGCCACACCACCGGCGACGGCATCGTCGCCGCGCTGCAGCTGCTCGAGCTGGTCGTGCGCGGCGGCCGCTCGCTGGCCGAGCAGCTCGCCGCCGTGCAGCTGTATCCGCAGACGCTGGTCAACGTGCGTCTCGGCGCCGGGGTCGACTGGCGCGGCCATGTCGGCTTCACGCAGGCGTGCGAGGATGCGCAGCGCGTGCTCGACGGCGGCGGGCGCCTGCTGATCCGGCCCAGCGGCACCGAGCCGGTGCTGCGCATCATGGTCGAGCACGCCGAGCGCCAGCTTGGCGAGCGCGTCGCCCATGATCTGGCGGAGGTGCTGCGCGGTGCCTGAGCTGGTCGCTGCTGCGGCGCTGTCATATGATCGTCACATTGTGTTCCTAGCATGGCGGCAGCTGTGTGTTATTTCACCCCCGCCTGAACAGGAGAGCTTTACATGAACACTCGTCGCACGTTCACCAAGCTGGCGCTGGCTGGCGCCGTCGCCGGCGCCTTCGGCCTCGGCCTGATGGGCAGCGCCAACGCCGCGGTCAACCTGACCGGCGCCGGCAGCACCTGGGTCTATCCGCTGGTCGTCAAGTGGTCGGCCGAGTACGCCAAGGAGACCGGCAACAAGGTCAACTACCAGGGCATCGGCTCGGGTGGCGGCATCGCCCAGATCAAGGCCGGCACCGTCGCCTTCGGCGCCAGCGACATGCCGCTGAAGCCGGCCGACCTGGCCGCCGCGGGCCTGATCCAGTTCCCGACCGCGATCGCCGGCGAGGACATGGTGATGAACGTGCCGGGCATCAAGCCGGGTGAGCTGATCCTCAGCGGCCCGGTGGTCGCCGACATCTACCTCGGCAAGATCAAGAAGTGGAACGACGCGGCGATCGCCAAGCTGAACCCCGGCGTCAAGCTGCCCGACCTCGACATCACCGTCGTGCACCGTTCGGACGGCTCGGGCACCACCTTCACCTTCGCCGACTACCTGTCGAAGGTCAGCCCGGAATGGAAGACCAAGATCGGCGCGAACACCTCGCTGAACTGGCCCACCGGCGTGGGTGGCAAGGGCAATGAAGGCGTGGCCGCCTACGTGCAGCGTATCAAGGGCTCGATCGGCTACGTCGAATACGCCTACATCCTCGAGAACAAGCTGACCTATGCACGCATGGTCAACGCCGCCGGCAAGGTCGTCTCGCCGAGCCTGGCCGGCTTCCAGAACGCCGCCGCGCACGTCGACTTCACCAAGGCCGAGGATTTCTACGTGATCCTGACCGACCAGCCCGGCGCCGGCACCTGGCCGATCTCGGGCTGCACCTGGCAGATCCTGAGCAAGAAGGCGCCGAAGGAAACCAACGCCGAAGTCACCAAGTTCTTCCTGTGGGGCTTCGAGCACGGCCAGGCGATGGCCAAGGACATCGCCTTCGGTCCGCTGCCGCCGAGCACGATCGATTCGATCAAGGCCTACTGGAAGAAGAACCTGGGTTTGTGACCCGCTGCTAGAAGCTTGACATGAACGGTTCCGAGGTTGTCGCCGCCGAGCCATCGGCGGTGAGTATCCCGGAACAGAAATCATCCGCCAGGAAGGCTCCGTCCGTCCTGGCGGATTTTCTGTTCCGCAAGACGACCGCGGCGGTCGCCTTCCTGGTCGCGATCACCCTGGTCGCGATCATGGTTTCGCTGGTCGCCGAGGGCTGGAAGGCCTTGCACACCTTCGGCTGGCATTTCCTCGTCACCAGCACCTGGGACCCGGTCAGCAACCAGTTCGGCGCCGTCGTGTTCATCGCCGGCACCCTGATCAGCTCGCTGATCGCGATGGTGATCGCGGTGCCGGTCAGCTTCGGCATCGCGCTGTTCATTTCCGAGCTTTCGCCGCGCTGGCTGCGCGGCCCGATTTCCGCGGCGATCGAACTGCTCGCCGCGATCCCCAGCATCATCTACGGCATGTGGGGCCTGCTCGTGTTCGCGCCCTGGTTCGCCAACATCGAGCCGTGGATCAACGATCATCTGGGCGCCATTCCCGGGCTGGGCCTGCTGTTCCAGGGCCCGCCGATGGGCATCGGCATGCTCACCGCCGGCATCGTGCTGGCGATCATGATCATCCCGTTCATTTCGTCGATCATGCGCGACGTGTTCATGATCACACCGCCGGCCTTGAAGGAATCGGCCTACGCACTCGGCTCGACGACCTGGGAGGTGGCGCGCTACGTCGTGCTGCCGTTCACGCGCACCGCAGTCACCGGTGGCATCTTCCTCGGCCTGGGTCGAGCGCTTGGCGAGACCATGGCAGTGACCTTCATCATCGGCAATGCGAACAATCTGCAAGCCAGCCTGCTGATGCCGGGCAGCTCGATCGCGTCGGTGATCGCCAATGAATTCACCGAGGCCACCAGCGACCTGTACCGCTCGTCGCTGCTGGCGCTTGGCCTGATCCTGTTCCTGATCACTTTCATCGTGCTCGTGCTGGCCAAGCTGCTGTTGCTGCGCCTGGACGCGAACGCGCGCGGAGCCCGGCCATGATGTCGCGATACGCGCGCCGCCGGCTGATCAACTGGATCAACATGACGATCGCGGTGCTGATGACCGTGTTCGGCGTGTTCTGGGTCGTCTGGATCCTGTGGACCACGCTGCGCTACGGCCTGCCGGCGATGAACTGGGCCCTGTTCACGCAGGACACGCCGGCCCCCGGTGCGACCGGCGGCGGGCTGCGCAACGCCTTTGTCGGCAGCCTGTTGCTGCTGGGGATGGCGGTGGCGATCGGCACGCCGATCGGTGTGCTCGCCGGCACCTGGCTGGGCGAGTTCGCGGTCAAGCACCGGCTCGGCGCGGCGGTGCGTTTTCTCAACGACATCCTGTTGAGCGCGCCGTCGATCGTCATCGGCCTGTTCGCCTATGCCATCGTGGTCGATCCGATGGGGCATTTCTCGGCGTTCTCGGGTGGGGTCGCGCTGACCCTGATCCTGATCCCGGTGATCGTGCGCACCACCGACGAGATGCTGCGCCTGGTTCCCGGCTCGCTGCGCGAGGCGGCGATCGCGCTGGGAACGCCTTATTGGAAAATGATCACCCACATCACGTGGCGCTCGGCCTCCACCGGTATCCTGACCGGGATCATCCTGGGCATCGCGCGCATCAGCGGCGAGACCGCGCCGCTGCTTTTCACCGCGCTGAACAACCAGTACTTCAGCCTCGACGTCAACCACGCGATGGCCAACCTGCCGGTGGTCATTTTCAATTTCGCGATGAGCCCCTATGCGAACTGGCAGCAGATGGCCTGGGCCGGCGCTTTCGTCGCGATGGTCTTCATCCTGCTGCTGAGCATAGGGTCGCGCTGGCTGCTGCGCGGCCGCGGCGCCAGGCATTGACCACGACATCTTCGACACGATACCGATGAACATGCACGTTACCGTCGCGCCGGGCGCCGCCGTGGCTGAACAGTCTGCAGAGCAGCCGACCAAGATCCAGGTCCGCGACCTCGACTTCTACTACGGCAAGTTCAAGGCGATCAAAGGCGTCAACCTCGACATTCCGCAGAACCAGGTCACCGCCTTCATCGGACCGTCGGGCTGCGGCAAGTCGACGCTGCTGCGCACCTTCAACCGCATGCACGAGCTCTACCCGGAGCAGCGCGCAACCGGCGAAATCAACATCGACGGCGAGAATATCCTGACGTCGAAAACCGACGTGTCGCTGATTCGCGCCAAGATCGGCATGGTTTTCCAGAAGCCGACGCCGTTCCCGATGTCGATCTATGAAAACATCGCCTTCGGCGTGCGCCTGTACGAGCGCCTGAGCCGCGCCGAAATGGACGAGCGCGTCGAAGCCAGCCTGACGCGCGCCGGGCTGTGGGACGAGGTCAAGGACAAGCTGCAGCAAAGCGGCATGAGCCTGTCGGGCGGCCAGCAGCAGCGCCTGTGCATCGCGCGCGGCATCGCGATCCGCCCCGAGGTGCTGCTGCTCGACGAGCCGACCTCGGCGCTCGATCCGATCTCGACGGCGAAGGTCGAGGAGCTCGTCACCGAGCTGAAGAACGACTACACGGTCGTGATCGTGACCCACAACATGCAGCAGGCCGCGCGCGTGTCCGACTACACCGCCTATATGTATCTGGGCGAGCTCGTCGAGTTCGGCGCGACCAATCAACTGTTCCTGAAGCCCAAGCGTCAGGAGACCGAGGACTACATCACCGGCCGTTTCGGCTGAGCGCGGAGACGCCACCATGGACAAGCATCTTTCGACCCAGTTCGACGCCGAGATCAGCGCGATTTCCACGCGCGTGCTCGAAATGGGCGGTCTCGTCGAATCGCAGATCGCGCAGGCGGTCTACGCCCTGCGTCATTTCGATCTCGACGCCGCGCGCGGCGTCGTGCTCAACGAGAAGCGTGTCAACCAGCTCGAGGTCGACATCGACGCCGACGTCGCGCAGATCATCGCCAAGCGCCAGCCGACCGCGCGCGACTTGCGGCTGATGCTGGCGATCTCGAAGACCGTGACCAACCTGGAGCGCGTCGGCGACGAGGCCGACCGCATCGCGCGCATGGCGCGCGACCTGATCGAGGCTGGCTCGAACCTCAGCATCTCGTTCAACGAGATCGGCCGCGCCGCCGACCTCGCGGTCGACCAGGTGCGCCGCGCGCTCGACGCGTTCGCGCGGCTCGACGAGAAGGCCGCGGTCGACATCGTCACCGCCGACAGCGCGATCGACGCCGAGTTCGATTCGTTCATGCGCAAGCTCATCACCTACGTGATGGAGGATCCGCGCAACATCTCGGCGAGCCTCGACCTGGTGTTCATCGCCAAGGCGATCGAGCGCATCGGCGACCACGCGAAGAACATCGCCGAGTTCGTCATCTACGTCGTGCGCGGCACCGACGTGCGCCACAACAAAGAGGCGTTCAACGAGATCGCCGGAACCCTGTGAACGCAGCAATGGCGAGCAACATCCTGATCGTCGAGGACGAACCCGCGATCGCCGAACTGCTGGCGGTCAACCTGCGTCATGCCGGGCATTGCCCGATCCTGGCCGGCAGCGCCGAGGAGGCGCTGCGCCTGATCCGCGACATCCTGCCCGACGTGATGCTGATCGACTGGATGCTGCCGGGCATGTCGGGCGTGGCGCTGGCGCGCGAGCTGCGCGCCGGCACGCGCACGCGCGAGATTCCGCTGATCCTGCTGACCGCGCGCAGCGAGGAGGCCGACACCATCGCCGGGCTCGACGCCGGTGCCGACGACTACATCACCAAGCCGTTCTCGCCCAAGGAGCTGCTTGCGCGCATCCGCGCGGTGCTGCGCCGCCGCGCGCCGCAGCTGACCGACGAGCCGGTACGCGCCGGCGGGCTGGCGGTCGACCCGGCGACGCGCCGCGTGACCTTCCAGGCCGAAGGCGTCGAACGCGAGCTCAAGCTCGGGCCGACCGAGTTCAAGCTGCTGCACTTCATGATGACCCACCCGGAGCGCGTGCACAGCCGCGGCGCGCTGCTCGACAAGGTGTGGGGCGACCACGTGTTCATCGAGGAGCGCACGGTCGACGTGCACATCAAGCGCCTGCGCGAGGCGCTGGCGCCGGCGCAGTGCGCTGAGCTGGTCGAGACCGTGCGCGGCGCCGGCTACCGTTTCACGCAGCGCGCCACCGCGCTCTGACCGCACGCCTCGCGTCGTGACCAGGGACCTCGCCGGGATCGGCAGCATGCTGCGTGTCGTCGCGCTGCGTGTCGGTGCGCTGCTGCTGGTGATGGCGCTGCCGGCAGCTTTGGGCGGCTGGTTCGGCGGCGCGCTCGGCGCGGCGCTCGGCGCGCTGGCCGCGTTGCTCGCGGTGCTGGTGCGCGATTCGGTGCAGCTGGCGCGCCTGCTGCGCTGGTTGCGCTGGCCGTCGCGCGAGCGCCTGCCGGCGGTGCACGGCGTGTGGAGTGAGGTGCTGTACCGCAGCGCGCGCCAGCTGCGGCTGTGGGAAGGGCGGCTGCAGCGCGAGGAAGACAAACTGGCGCGCTTCATCGAGGCGCTGCAGGCCTCGCCCAACGGCGTGATGATGATCGACGCCAGCGGCCAGATCGACTGGTGCAATGCGACCGCAGCGTCGCATTTCGGGCTGGATCCGCAGCGCGACCTGCGCCAGCACGCGGTGCACCTGATCCGCAACCCCGAGTTCTTCGCCTACATGGCGGCGCGCCGCTTCGCCGAGCCCTTGCTCATGCGTCGCGTCGGCCCGGCCGGAACGCTGCTGCTGAACATCCAGGTGATGCCTTACGGCGACGGGCAGAAGCTGCTGCTGTCGCGCGACGTGACCCAGGTCGAGCGTACCGAGGCGATGCGACGCGATTTCGTCGCCAACGTCTCGCACGAGATCAAGACGCCGCTGACCGTGATCGCCGGGTTCATCGAGTCGCTGCGCACGCTGCAACTCAGCGACGCCGAACGCGAGCGCATGCTGGTGCTGATGCAGGAGCAGTCCGACCGCATGCGCCGGCTGGTCGAGGACCTGCTGACGCTGGCGCATCTCGAAGGCGACCCGCACCAGCCGGCCGAGGAAACGGTGCGCATGCCGGCCTTGGTCGAACGCCTGGCCGAGGAGGCGCGCGCGCTGTCCCAGGGCCGGCACGTGATCGAAGTCGAGGCCGACCGCGGCGATCTGCGCGGCGCCAGCGCCGAGCTGACCAGCGCCTTCAGCAACCTGGTCAGCAATGCTGTGCGTTACACCCCGGAGGGGGGCCGCGTGCGTATCGCGTGGCGCGTGGCACGCGACGACGACGACGGGCTGCAATGGGCCGAGTTCAGTGTGCGCGATTCAGGCATCGGCATCGCCCCCGAGCACATTCCGCGGCTGACCGAACGCTTCTACCGCGTCGACCGCGGTCGTTCGCGCGAGTCGGGCGGCACCGGGCTGGGGCTGGCCATCGTCAAGCACGCGCTGCTGCGCCACCAGGCCGAGCTGCGCGTGGTCAGCCAGTTCGGGCAGGGCAGCACCTTCAGCGCGCGCTTTCCCGCCGCGCGCATCGTCGACGCCGACTGAAGCGCCGCGGCTGGCGCAGCTCAGCCGACGTTGCGCGCGTCGATCAGCGCCAGCTGGCTGGAGCGGCCGCTGCGCCAGGCGCGCGCGCGTCGCCAGTTGCCGGCGGCGTCCATGTCCCAGGCGTTGCCGGGGCAGCGCCAGTGCACGCGCAGGCCTTCCTCGATGATCTTGGCGCGCGCCTTGCGATCGAGCACCGGCACCGCGATCTCGACGCGGCGGAACAGATTGCGCTCCATCCAGTCGGCCGACGACAGCCACACCTCGCCGCGCCCTTCGGCATGGAAATGGAAAATGCGCGAATGCTCGAGGAAGCGGCCGATGATCGAGCGCACGCGGATGTTGTCCGACAGCCCGGCGACTCCGGGGCGCAGCATGCACGGCCCGCGCACCAGCAGGCGCACCTCGACACCGGCCTTCGACGCCTTGTACAGCTCCTCGATCACGCCCGGCTCGACCAGCGCGTTGACGCGCGCCCAGATGCGTGCGCGCCCGCCGGCGCGCGCCACGCGCGCCTCGTTGCGGATCGCCTGCACCAGTTTGTCGTACAGCGAGAACGGCGACTGCCACAAGCGGCGCAGCGGCGCGAACTGCGACGACCCGGTGATCTCGACGAACACCTGGTTGACGTCGGCGCAGATCGCCTCGTCGGCGGTCATCAGCCCGAAATCGGTGTACAGCGCCGCCGTGCGGATGTGGTAGTTGCCGGTGCCGACGTGCACGTAGCGGCGCAACTGCACGGCGCGTCGGCCGATTTTCTCGCGCCGCACGATCAGCAGCATCTTGGCGTGGCACTTGAAGCCGACCACGCCGTAGACCACATGCGCGCCCTCGGCCTCGAGGCGTGCGGCCCAGTTGATGTTGGTTTCCTCGTCGAGCCGCGCCATCAGTTCGAGCACGACGGTGACTTCCTTGCCGGCGCGCGCGGCGTCGATCAGCGCGTCCATCAGCGCCGAGTTGCTGCCGGCGCGGTAGATGGTCTGCTTGATCGCCAGCACGTCGGGGTCGAGCGCCGCGGCGCGCACCAGATCGACCACCGGGCCGAACGCGTCATAAGGGTGGTGCAGCAGCAGGTCGCCGGCGCGGATGCGCTCGAACAGGGCGGGCACCGGGCCGGGCCAGTCGGCCGGCAACGCCGGCTGGTGCGCGGGGAACTGCAGCTCGTGGTCCGACACCAGGTCAATGATCGATTGCAGTCGCGCCAGGTTGACCGGACCGTCGACCTGGTAACAGTCCTCGGCGCGCAGCGCGTTCTCGCGCATCAGGCGCTCGAGCAGCGTCTGCGGGCAGCCTGCGGCGACCTCGAGCCGCACCGCGTCGCCGTAGTGGCGCGCGCGCAGCTCACCTTGCAGCGCGGTGCGCAGATTGGTGATCGCGTCGTCGTCGACGAACAGCTCGCTGTTGCGCGTGACGCGGAACTGGTGCACGCCGAGCACCTTGAGCCCGGGAAACAGGTCGCCGGCGAAGGCCTGCATCAGCGACGACAGCAGCACGAAGCCGTAGCGCTTGTCGCGCAGCTCGCGCGGCAGCGCGAGCACGCGCGGCAGCGCGCGCGGGGCCTGGATGATGCCCAGATCGACATTGCGCCCGAACGCGTCGGTGCCTTCGAGCAGCACCGCGAAGTTCAGGCTCTTGTTCAGCACCTTCGGGAACGGGTGCGCCGGGTCGAGGCCGATCGGCGTCAGCACCGGCAGCACCTCGCGCTCGAAATAGCCGCGCGCCCAGCGCTGCTGCGCCGGGCTCCATTGGCCGCTGGTGACGAACTGCACGCCGATCGAATCGAGCAGCGGATAAATCGACTGCTGCAGCACGCGGTACTTCTCGGCGACCAGCGCGTGCGCATCGTCGGCGATCAGGCGCAGCGCCTCGCCGATGCGCAGTCCGTCGGGCGTCGTCGCGGCGGCGTCGTGCTCGTGCAGGTCCTGCAACTGCGCCACGCGGGTCTCGAAGAACTCGTCGAGGTTCGAAGCGACGATGCACAGATAGCGCAGCCGTTCGAGCGGCGGAATGGTCGGATCCAGCGCCTGCGCGAGCACGCGGCGGTTGAACGCCAGCGTGCCGAGTTCACGGTTGAGCAGTCGAGGTTCAGCGTGGGAGTTCATCAAACGGCTTGCGGACCCAGGTAACGCCTTAGGATGTCAGAATCGGATGAAGACATGATGACGATTCAAAAGATTGTCATTTGTCCGCGCTTAAATTCTGACATGACACTCAGTATCCAACATCTGGCAGCCGTCGACCTCGGCTCCAACAGTTTTCGAATGCTCGTCGGCAAGGCTGCCGAGACGACCCATGGTGTCCAAGTGTATCCGCTGGATTCGCTGCGTGAACCGGTGCGTCTGGGCGCGGGCCTCGACGGGAACAAGAATCTGACCGAGGAGTCGCAGCAGCGCGCGCTGGCCACGCTCAGCCGCTTCGGCGATCGCCTGCGCCAGTTCCACCCCGAGCGGGTGCGGGCGGTGGCGACCAATGCGGTGCGCGTGGCGAAGAACGCGCCGCAGTTCCTGGCACGCGCGCAGGACGCGCTGGGGTTTCCGATCGAGGTCATCGCCGGACGCGAGGAGGCCCGCCTGGTCTACATCGGCGCGGCGCACTCGGTGGCGCCGGCGCACGGCAACCGGCTGGTCGTCGACATCGGCGGCGGGTCGACCGAGTTCATCATCGGCAACGGGCTGGAGCCGCGCATGATGGAGTCGCTGTACGTCGGCTGCGTGTCGATGAGCCGCGACTTCTTCCCGGCCGGCCTGGTCGACGAGCAGCGCATGAAGTCGGCCGAGCTGGCCGCCCGGCGCGAAGTGCAGATCATCGCCGGTGCGTTCCGCAAGGCGGGCTGGACGTCGGCGGTCGGCTCCAGCGGCACGGCGCGCGCGCTGGCCGACATCCTGGCCGGCAACCAGCTCGACCCCGGCGGCTCGTCGCTGGCGATCACGCGCGCCGGCCTGCGCGAGCTGCGCCGCGTCTACGTGCGCGCCGGCGACATCGGCCGGCTGCGCCTGGTCGGGCTCAAGCCCGACCGCGTTCCGGTCGCCGCCGGCGGGCTGGCGATCATGCTCGCGGTGTTCGAGGAGCTGGGGCTGCGCGAAATGGAAGTGACCGACGCCGGGCTGCGCCTGGGCGTGCTCTACGACCTGCTCGGGCGCGAATTGCAGCGCGATATGCGCGCCTTGACCGTGCACCAGTTCATGCACCGCTACGCGGTCGACGCCGAGCAGGCCGCTCGCGTCGAAGCGCTGGCGCTGGCGCTGCTGCTGCAGCTGGCGCCGCAGGCCAGCTCGGCGGAGCAGCAGGCGCTGCGCTGGGCTGCCGCGCTGCACGAAGTCGGGCTGTCGATTTCGCACAGCGCCTACCACAAGCACTCGGCCTACATCGTGGCGAATTCGGACATGCCCGGGTTTTCGCGCAGCGAACAGGCCGCGCTGGCCGAAATGGTGCTGTGCCACGGCGGCAAGCTGAAGAAGCTGGGTGGACTTGACGCATTGCGCATCGACCTGCGTGCGCTGCTCGCCTTGCGCCTGGGCGTGCTGTTCGCGCGCAACCGGCGCGATGTCGCGCTCGACGGGCTGCGCCTGCAGCCCGGCGCCCACGGTGTGCAGGGCACGCGC
Organism: Pseudomonadota bacterium; assembly: GCA_021825505.1. GTDB lineage: Bacteria > Pseudomonadota > Gammaproteobacteria > Burkholderiales > Burkholderiaceae_C > Thiomonas_A. The sequence continues at coordinate 1,335 of JAKAHP010000046.1, read as the reverse complement.
ATCGCGGTGTCGGCGCGCTGGCTGCAGGGCTCGCCGCTGACGCGCTACAGCCTGGAGCAGGAAGTGGCCGAATGGAGCCGCGCCGGCGTCAGCCTCGACCTCGAGGAGACCTGAGTCGCCGGCTCGGCGCGCGCTCAGGCGTCGGCGTGCAGGAAATGGCGCGCGTAGCGCGGATTGATGTCGCGCAGACGCAGCAGCAGCGGAAAGTCGGCGGTATTGAAGTCCGGATCCCACGCCGGGGCGCCGCAGATGCGCGCGCCCACGCGCAGATAGCCCTTGAGCAGCGCCGGCGCCTCGGCGGGGAGGTCCTGGCGCAGGCTGTCGACCGGCAGCGCCAGGCGCGGCAGCGCGTGGTCCTCGATCGGCGCCAGATGGGAGCGGCGCAGCCGCGCCCACAGGCTGGCCGCGTAATGGCCGCCGTCGGCCATCGACACGCTGGTGCAGCCGATCATGGCGTCGAGGCCGTGGCGCTGCATGTACTCGGCCAGACCTGCCCACAGCGCCATGATCACCGCGCCGTTGCGGTGGTCGCGGTGCACGCACGCGCGGCCGAGCTCGAGCAGGCGTGAACGCAGATGGATCAGGCGTGTCAGATCGAATTCGGTCTCGGCGTACAGCCCGCCGACGCGCTTGGCCTGGTGCGGCGGCAGCACGCGGTAGGTGCCGAGCAGCTGGCCGGCGTCGTCGCGCACCAGAAGGTGGTCGCAGTACGGGTCGAAGATGTCGACGTCATAACCGGCGCGCGGCGTGTTCAGGCGCGCGCCGAGCTCCTCGGCGAACACCTGCCAGCGCAGCCGCTGGGCCTCGAGCACTTCGTCGGCATGGCGCGCCCAGGCAAACACCAGCGGGCTGGCGCGCCGCGCTTGCCGCGTGCGCGCGTCGGCGATGGCGTAGTCGTCGTGATCGTGCATATCGAGTCTCCGTGACAGTTGGTGACACGATACGCAGCGCAAATGTCGACCGCGTGACGAAGCGGTGACGGCGCTGTGACAACGCAGTTCAGTCGATCAGCTCGGGCGCGAGCGCCGCGCGCAGCGTGCGTTGCACGCCGCCGTCGCGCTCGCGCTCGACGATCCACAGCAGCGCGCCCTTGCGCACGCTGAAGTCGCCGTCGCAGCCGGTCAGCCAGCGCAATGCCGCGCGCCCCAGCGTCGGCTGATGGCCGCACAGCACCAGGGCGCTGGCGCTGCCGCGCGCCGCGTCGATCACCGCCAGCAGCGCGTCGGCGTCGCAGCCCGGCGCCAGCGCCGGCTCGTCGCGCGGGTAATCGACCAGCGCCATCGCGGTCTGCCGCGTGCGCAGCGCCGGGCTGGCGCAGACGGTCCAGGGTTTCGG
>JAKAHP010000377.1 GCA_021825505.1 Pseudomonadota bacterium | reverse complement strand
CGGCTCAGCGCGCGCGCGACGTTGATGCCGTTGCCGCCGGGGTCGTAGCGGTAGGCGTCGGCGTGCACCTTGCGGTCGTCGACCAGCGTGTCGATCTCGTAGGTCACGTCGACGCTGGGGTTCAGCGTCAGCGTGACGATAGGCGCCGGCGCGGTCATGGTTTGCCCCTGGCGCTGCGCGCCCGCCCCTCGAGGGGCAAGGTCGGACCAGCGGCAGTCCCTGCGGACTGCCGCGCGCCGACCGCGCCGGTGCGCCTTGCAAGGCGCACCGTGGGGAGCGCGGCTTCGGAGCGGCCGTGTTCAGTGTCGTATGCCATGGCGACGACTTTATCAGCGCGTGCCGGAAGCGCGCGCGACGCTATGCTGAGCGCTTGCCCTATCGACGGCCGTAGCGGCCCGCACGCACGATGGACCCGAAACTGCACCCGCGCCAGGCGCTGTACGGCGCCGGCACGTCGACCCCGGCGCTGCCGGCCTGCGAACATTACGCCGGCACCGAGGCGCGCATCGCGAAAGCCATCGCGCTGCAGGCCACGCTGCCATTCGACGTCACCGCCGATTGCGAGGACGGTGCCCCGGCCGGGCGCGAGCGCGAGCAGGCGGCGATGGTCGGCGCACTGCTCGCGGCAACACCCGCCGGCGGCCGCGTCGGCGCGCGCCTGCACGACCCGGCCCACCCGGCCTGGCGCGACGACGTCGAGCGCGCGGTCGGCGCCGCGGCGCGGCGCCTGGACTATCTGACCATCCCCAAGGTCGCCGACGCCGAGCAGGCGCGGCGCGCGATCGCGTTCGTGCAGCACGTCGCGCGCGAGGCCGGTCGCAGCACGCCGCTGCCGGTGCATCTGCTGATCGAGAGCCAGCGCGCGCTGTGCGCGGTGTGGGCGCTGGCCGCGCTGCAGCACGTCGAGGTGCTCGACTTCGGCATCATGGACTGGATCAGCGACCATGGCGGCGCCATCGGCGCCGAGGCGATGCGCAGCCCCGGCCAGTTCGAGCACCGCCTGGTGGTGCGCGCGAAGACCGAGATCGTCGCGGCCGCGCTGGCCCACGGTGTCGTGCCCGCGCACAACGTCTGCACCGTGCTCGACGACGCCGACGCAGTGCGCGCCGATGCACGGCGCGCGCGCCACGAGTTCGGCTTCCAGCGCATGTGGAGCATCCACCCGGCGCAGATCGCGCCGATCGTCGACGCGATGCGCCCCACGGCCGACGCCGTCGACACCGCGGCGGCGATCCTGCTCGCAGCGCAGGCCGCCGACTGGGGACCGATACGCCACGCCGGCAGCTTGCACGACCGCGCCTCCTACCGCTACCACTGGGGCCTGCTCGAGCGCGCCGCCGCCACCGGCGCCCCGCTGCCCGATGCGGCGCGCACGGCGTTCTTCGGCGCCCGCATCGGCTGACACTTCAGCCTTCGGCACCGGCACGGGCTTCCAGCACGGTCGCGAGCAGGATCAGCACGCCGCCGACCGCTTGCCGCGCGTCGACCGTGCTGGCGCCGAGCAGCGCTGCCGAGCCGATCGCGATCACCAGCTCCGAGGCCAGCAACACGCCGGCGCGCCCGGCGTGCATGTGGCTGACGCCGTACTGCACCGCGAGGTTGGCCAGCCCGAGCCAGACAAAGGCATAGGCGAGCACCGGGGCGATCAAGGCCGGCGGCGGCAGCGGCTGCGCCAGCACGACGCAGGCGGCGACGCCTGCGGCCAGTGCACCGGCGAACACCAGCGCGTTCTTGCTGCCCTGTGGCAAGGCGTCGGCGCTGCGCAGCGCGACGTTGTTCAACGCGAACGCGACGCCGGCGCTCAGGGCCAGCGCGTCGGCGGCGCCGGCCGGGCGCGCGACGCCGTGGCCCAGCGCCAATGCCGCGCCGAGCAAGGCCAGCGTCACCGCGACGATGCGCCGCGGCACCACCGGCTCGTGCAGCAACAAGCGCCCGGCGAGCACCGACCACACCGGCGCCAGATAGAACAGCAGCATCACGCGCGTGACGTCGCCGCCGGCGAGCGCGCCGATGAACGCGGCGTTGGCCCAGCCGCCGCAGGCCATGATCGCCAGCGCGCGCCGCGGCTGCGCGCGGCAGCCGCGACGCTGGCGCCACAGCAGCGGCAAGGCGGCCGCGGCCAGCGCCGCGTAGCACACCGCGGTCAGCGCCGCGATACCGACCCCGGCCTGCGCGAAGCGCTGCAGCGGCCACCAGTTCAGCCCCCACAGCGCCGACCCGGCGAGCAATGCCGCGGTCGGCGCGCGCGCCGCGGTGCCCCGCAGGCGCGTCGCGGCGCCAGGATCAAGGTCGCGCATCTCGGTCTCCTCGCGGGTCTCGCTCGCGCCTGCACGGCGCTGTGACTGCCTTCGACCGCGCGCGCGGGCGCGAAGTTCCCATCCTTGTGGCGGATCAAGGCCAGCTGCACCGCGCCCCGCCTATAGTGGGCTCGTGGTCGCGCCGCCGCGCGCGGCGGGGGAAAGCTGCTGTGATGCGCGATATCGTGCGCCGCATCGCGCCGGCGCTGCTGCCGGCGCTGCTCGTCGCGGTCTTGGCAGGCGTCGCCGCGTTCGGCGTGTGGCGGCTGCGCCAACCGGCAGCCGACGCCGCGCTGGCGCGTGGCAACGGCCGCCTCGAAGCTGTGCAGATCGACGTCGCGGCGCGGCTCGGCGGCCGCATCGAACAGCTCGCGGTCGACGAAGGCCAGGACGTGCGCGCCGGGCAGCTGCTGCTGCGGCTGGACGCCGCACCGTGGCAGGCACAGCTGCGCGAGGCGCGCGCCCAGGCACGGCGCAGCCACGACGCGGTGCGCACCGCCGACGCGCAACTGCGGCTGCGCGGCCACGAGCTCGAGGTGGCGCAGGCCGTGGTCGGCCAGCGCGACGCCGCGCGCGTCGCCGCGCAACGTCGCGTCGAGCGCTCGCGCGCCCTGCTCGCCAGCGGCGGCGTC
>JAKAHP010000376.1 GCA_021825505.1 Pseudomonadota bacterium | reverse complement strand
GACCACGGAAGCTCGGGTCGACCCGCGGCACGCGCTCGCCGATCTCCGTCGCGACAACGTTATTGGGCGGAAACTCGACGGCCGCGTCAAAGCCGATGTCCCGCGGCACGAAGCTGTCGAAAGCAAGCGTGAACGCCAGATGGATCTCGCCCACGCCCAGCTCGCGGCAGCGCGTTCGCCAGCGCTGGGCGGTGGCTCGGGCGTCAGGCATCAAACTGGGCCGGTAGACGACAAGCACCGGCTTGCCGTCGACGCGGATGTAGCGGGGATCGCGCAGATACCGCGACACGTATTCGATGAACCGCACGTCGTCTTCGGCATCGTGCTGCTGGCGCATCAGCACGTCACCGTCGCGCCCATCCCAGCGCCGGGTCCAGCTCTCGTTGGCCCAGCAGAGACAAAAAGGCAGGTCGAGCGTGGGGTCGTCGAGCAGGTTCAGCAACGGCGTCTCGAGCAGGCGCTGCCCGCCGAACCAGTAGAAGTAGAAGCAGAAGCCGGTCAGGCCGTACCGGCGCGCCAGTGCCGCCTGCCGCCGCAATACGTCAGGCTGGCGCAGATCATAAAAGCCCAGCTCACCGGGCAGCCGCGGCTGCACCTGCCCCTCGACCTTGGGCAGGGCGCGGACCACGTGCGTCCATTCGGTGAAGCCCCGCCCCCACCAGGCGTCGTTTTCCGGGATCGGGTGAAACTGCGGCAGATAGAACGCCAGCAGCCGCACCGTGGGTTGCACCCCGAGTGCTTCCTCGCGGTACTCGACATGACCCAGAGCCGTGCCGCCCGCATGCGGGCGCGCGAGTACACGCTCGGCAGGGCGCAGCGACGCACGGCCGCGGGATAGTCCACGTGAGGCTGCCGCCTCCAGTTCGGCGGCTGCGTCCTGCTGGGCCGCCGCGACCAGGCGCCGGGCATGGCTCGAGCGCGCCGCCAGCCAGCGTTTCACGCGGGCGCGGCGCGCAGCGTCGATCGGCAGTCGCGCATAAGTCGCGCGCAGCCAGCGAATCAGGAGGTTCCTTTCCAAGTGCATCGATCCGGCATGTCGGTCCCCAGGCATTCTCGGGGTTGAGGGTCACAGCTGCGGATTCTCGCCTACTTGACCCGCCACGTTTCGGTTTTCGGGGCGGCTCCCGCGGAGAAGATCCTTCGGGCTTCGCCCTCAGCGAATGTCTTGTCATGCTGAGCGCAGCGAAGCATCTGGCCTGCTTGGCCACCCAGCCGGCCATGCAGGAGGATGCCGTCGCCCGTCAGATCCTTCGCGTTGCTCAGGATGACATCGAACAGCCTGTCACCCTGAGCGCAGCGAAGGGCCAAGCAGCTTGTCACCCTGAGCGCAGCGAAGGGTCTTCCACACGGCCACGTTCCGGCTATCGGGGCAGCTCCCGCGGATGAAGATCCTTCGGGCTTCGCCCTCAGCGAATGTCTTGTCATGCTGAGCGCAGCGAAGCATCTGGCCTGCCTGGCCACCCGGCCGGCCATGCAGGAGGATGCCGTCGCCCGTCAGATCCTTCGCGTTGCTCAGGATGACATCCAGCAGCCTGTCACCCTGAGCGCAGCGAAGGGTCTTCGCGGCCGTGCAATGCCTTCCCATGGTCATGCTCACAGTTCCCTTTCATGGCCGCACTTCTTAGGATGGCGGCATACCCCGCATTGAAGCGACCATGACCACGCCTCTCTGGGAACCCGGCGCCGAGCGCATCGAGCGCGCCAACCTCAGCCGCTTCATGCGTTTCGTGCGCGAGCGCACCGGCAATCCGGACATCGTGCGCTACGCGCCGCTGTACGAGTTCTCGGTGCGCCAGCCGGAGAAGTTCTGGCCGCTGGTGTGGGATTTCTGCGGCATCCGCGCTGGCGGCGAGCACGAGCCGGTGCTGGTCGATGGTGACAAGATGCCCGGCGCGCGCTGGTATCCCAACGTGCACCTGAACTTCGCGCAGAATCTGCTGCGCTACCGTGACGACCGCCCGGCGCTGATCTTCCGCAACGAATGGGGGCACACGCGCCAGCTCAGCTATGCCGAGCTGCACGACGCCGTGGCGCGCCTGGCGCATGCGCTCAAGCAGGCCGGCGTCGGCGTCGGCGATCGCGTGGCGGGCTTCATGCCCAACATGCCGGAAACCGTCATCGCGATGCTGGCGACGACCGCGCTGGGCGCGACCTGGTCCTCGACGTCACCCGATTTCGGCGTCAACGGCGTGGTCGACCGCTTCGGCCAGATCGAACCCAGGGTACTGATCACCGCCGACGCCTATCCCTACGGCGGCAAGACCTACCCCGTGCTGGACAAGGTGCGCGAGGTGCTGGCGGCGATCCCCAGCATCGAGCGCACCGTGGTCGTGCCCTACTCGGGCGCCGCGCCCGATCTGGCCGGCATCCGCGGCGCGGTGGCCTGGCCCGACTTCGTCGGGCGTGAGGAGCATCCGCTCGACTTCGTGCCGGTGCCCTTCGATCACCCCCTCTACATCATGTATTCGTCGGGCACCACCGGCGTGCCCAAGTGCATCGTCCACGGCGCCGGCGGCACCCTGCTGCAGCACCTCAAGGAACTGGTGCTGCACACCGACCTCAAGCGCGACGACCGCATCTTCTACTACACCACCTGCGGCTGGATGATGTGGAACTGGCTGGTGTCCAGCCTCGCCGTCGGCGCCGCCGTGGTGCTCTACGACGGCTCGCCGTTTCATCCCGACGGCAACGCGCTGTGGAATCTGGCCGACGAGGTCGGCATCAGCCTCTTCGGCACCAGCGCCAGGTGGATTTCGGCCACCGAGAAGGCCGGCATCAAGCCGCGCGAGACGCACAAGCTGGCAGCCCTGCGCACCATCCTCTCGACCGGCTCGCCGCTGGCGCCGGAGAGCTTCGACTACGTCTATCGCGACGTGAAGGCCGACGTGATGCTGGCCTCGATCTCGGGCGGCACCGACATCGTCTCCTGCTTCGCGCTG
>JAKAHP010000375.1 GCA_021825505.1 Pseudomonadota bacterium | reverse complement strand
CGACGCGCAGCTTCAGCGCTCGCTCCACAGCCGGCCGCCGGTGGCCCAGTGCGACTTGGGCACTTCCTGCAGGATGATGTCGACCGCGTCGGGGCTGCACTGCAGCGTCGCCACGACCGCGTCGGTCACCTGGCGCACCAGTTCCTGCTTGAGCTCGTCGCTGCGGCCTTCGAACATCTCGATGCGTATCGTCGGCATCGCGCAGGCCTCAGTGGGTCATGTCGGGCGCGTACAGCGGGGTCGGCAGGCTCGCGACGTAGGCCGCGATGTCGTGCAGATCCTGCGTGCTCAGCGTCGCCACCATGCCGGACATGATCGCGTTGTCACGACCGTAGATCGGGGTCTGGTGCGCGCTCTGGTACTGCTGCAGCGCGTGGAACAGGTAGGACTCGGGCTGGCCGGCGATCACCGGGTAGGCCGGCGACACCGGCTTGTCCAGGCCGGCGCCGTGGCAGCCCATGCAGCCGTGCGCGGCGATCAGCGACTGGCCCTTCTTCAGGTCCGCGGCGTGCGCGCCGTTCAGCAGCGTCAGCGCCAGCGCGGCGCTCAGGGCGCAGATGCGGGCAAGCGACTTGTTCATCGTGGCGGTCCTCACTTGGCGGGCTGGGAGTAGTAGGCGGCGATGTCGGCCATTTCCTGGTCGGTCAGCGAGCTGGCGATCGCCTTCATCGTCTGGTTGCGGCGAGTGCCGGCGCGGTAGTCCTTCAGCGCCTGCACCAGGTAGGCCGCGTTCTGCCCGTTGAGCATCGGCACGGCGTACACATCGGGGAATGCTGTGCGATAGCCGTGGCCGGCGTTGTGGCAGCCTTCGCACATGAAGACGTCGTTCTTGCCAGCCGCGGCGTTGCCTTGGACGGTCTGGGCTTGCGCGGAGGCGGCGAGCGCCAGCGAGATCGCGAATATCAGCTTTTTCATTGCGGACGGATCCTGGATGGAAGGAAACGGCTGGAAGCGCGGCATTATAGGGAGCGAGCGCGGCGCGGGCGCCGCACGGAGGGCTGTGCAGGGGTGCGAAAGCGCGTGAATTTGATCCGGAACACGATGTTGCCGGCTGCGGCGTGCTATTGAACGGCGCGCGACGCGCTGCCCGCCGCCGTGCGGCGCGCGGAAACTGCAAGAATGTGCGTTGGGCGCATCGGCGCCGTCACTTTGAAAACCACCCATGCACGCATCGTCCCTTTACCTCCTGGCCCTGGCCGCGCTGCAGGGCGTGACCGAGCTCTTCCCGATTTCCAGCCTGGGCCACAGCATCCTGGTGCCGGCGCTGCTGCATTGGCCGCTGCAGCGCGATGCCGACTGGTTCCTGCCCTTCGTCGTGGTGCTGCACCTGGGCACTGCGGCGGCCTTGCTGCTGTACTTCTGGCGCGACTGGGCCGCGCTGATCGGCGGCTGGCTGCGCGCGCGCGGCGGCACCGGCAACGCGCAGGCGCGGCTGCTGTGGTTGCTGGTGGTCGGCTCGATTCCGGCCGGGCTGCTCGGCCTGCTGCTGGCGCACAAGATCCGCGCGCTGTTCGGCGGCTATGCGTTCGCCGCGATCGCGCTGTTCGCCAACGGCGTGCTGCTGTTCGCTGGCGACTTCTGGAAGAACCGCGCCGCCACCACCGAGCTCGAAGCCCTGAGCTGGCGGCGTGCGCTGGGCGTCGGCGCGGCGCAGGCGCTGGCGCTGATTCCCGGTTTCTCGCGCTCGGGCGCGACCCTGGTGGCCGGGCTCGGCGTCGGCCTGAACTACGAGGCGGCGGCACGTTTCTCGTTCCTGCTGGCCACGCCGATCATCGCCGCGGCCGGTCTGCTCGAGGTGCCCAAGCTGCTGCACGCCGGTGTGCCGCACGCCATGCTCGGCGCGATCGGGCTGGCCGGGCTGCTGTCGGGAGCCTGCGCCTGGCTGTCGACCTGGTTCCTGATGCGCTGGTTCCACGGCCACGAGGTGCGCGCGCTGCGTCCGTTCGGCGTGTACTGCATGCTCGCGGCGGTGGGCGCGCTGTTGCTGCAGCCCTGAGCGCGCGCCACCCCTCGGCTCAGCGCAGCAGCACGCGCAGCGCGGCCAGCCGGCGCCGCGCCACCGGCAGCAGCTCGTCGACGCCGCGCAGACTCAGCGCCCAGCCCGACTCGGTGCGCCGCAGTGCGGCGACGGCGTCGCGTGCGACCAGCGCGGCGCGGTGCGCGCGCACGAAGCGCGCGCCGTGGCCGCGTTCGAGCGCGTCGAGCGCGGTGTCGATCAGATGGCGTTCGTGCAGCGTGCGCAGCAGCGTGTACTTGTGGTCGGCCTGGAAGTACAGCACCTCGGCCAGCCCGACGCGGGTCAAGGTGCCGCGGGTGTGCACCAGCAGTGCGGGCGCGTCGGGAACGGCCGACGCGGCACGCGTCGCAAGCGCGCCCACGCGCGCCAGGATGCGGCTCAGCCGCGCGCGCGACGGCGGCTTGAGCAGGTAGTCGAGCGCGCCCAGCTCGAAGGCGACCAGCGCGTGCGCCGCGGCGTCGGTGACGAACACCATCGCCGGCAGTTCGCTGCGCGCTGTGCGCCGTCGCTGCAGCTCGGCGGCCAGCTGAAGGCCGTCGATGCCGGGCAGCGCAGTGTCGAGCAGCAGCAGGTCGACGCCGCCGGCGGCCAGCCGGCGCAGCGCCTGCGCCGCGTCGGCTGCTTCGTCGATGCGCCAGCGCGCCGCCTCGGGCAGCGTGCGCAGCAGCCGGCACAGCTGGCGACGCGAGCTCGCGTCGGCGTCGACCAGCAGCAGGTTCAGTACCGCCGCAGCATCGGCCGTCCATACAATGCCAGAGCGGCCTCGGCGCCGCACTCCTTCATCCGTATTCAAACGAAGCCCCGTTCACGATGAGTTCCTCCCTCGATCGCAAGCAGCAGGCCTGGTCGGCCCTTTTCTCGGAGCCGGTCGACGCGCTGGTGCAACGCTACACGGCGTCGGTCGGCTTTGACAAGCGCATGGCCACGTTCGACATCCAGGGTTCGCTGGCG
>JAKAHP010000374.1 GCA_021825505.1 Pseudomonadota bacterium | reverse complement strand
CCAGCGGCACCTTGATCTGGCTGGGCAGCGCCGCCGGCGTGCGCTGGCTGGCCCCGCGCCTGGCGCCGCACGGCGCACAGCTGCGGCTCGAGGGCGTCGCAGGGAGTCTGTGGAGCGGCCTGCGCGTGCGCCAGTTGCGTTTCGACGATGCAGCGCAGGCGCTGCGCGCCGATCAGCTCACGCTCGTCTGGTCGCCGCGCGCGCTGTGGCGCGGCCGGCTGCATCTGCTGCGGCTCGACGCCGCGCAGCTCGATCTGCGCGAGCACGCCACGGTCTCCACCACCAGGATGCCGCCGCGCAGCCTGCGGCTGCCGCTGGATGTCGACGTCGATCGCATCGAGCTCGGCGCGCTGCGTGTCGACGGACACGCGCTCGGTCGCTGGGACGGCGCGCTGCACTACGCCGACGCGCACTGGCAGTTGCGCCTGCACGCCGCCACGCCTTGGAGCGACGCCAGCGCCGACGGCACCCTGGCCGACTCGACGCCCTATGCCGTGAACTTCGAGGCGCGCCTGGAGGGTCTTGCGCACGACGCCACGACGCGCGCGCGGTTCAGCGGCCACGGCCCGTTGGCCGCGCTGACGCTGCGCGGCGAACTGCATGCCAGCGCCGCCCGCGCCACGCTGGCAGCCACCGTGCACCCGTTCGCGGCGATGCCGCTCACGGCCGCGACGCTGCACGCCGAGGGGATCGACCCGTCACGCTTCGATCCGGCGTGGCCGCATGCCGCACTCGATCTGCGCGTCACGCTCGCCGATTCGAGTGCCGTGCAATTGCGCGGGCGTATCGATCTCGTCAACCGCAAACCCGGGCCCCCCGCGCAACGCCAGCTGCCGCTGCGCGCGCTGCACGCCACGCTGAGCGGCGGCGCCGCGGCGGTCGAACTGCCCAGTCTGGACCTCGACCTCGGCGCCGCCGGGCGCCTGCACGGCCACGCGCAGTGGCGCGCCGGGGCACTGCAAGCGTCGTTGCAGGCCGACGCGCTCGACGCCCACGCGCTCGACGCGCGGCTGCGGCCGACGCGGCTGCGCGGGCCGCTGCGCCTCGACCTCACCGGCACGCGCCAGCGCCTCGAGCTGCAACTCGCGCAGCCGGGCTGGACCATCGCGGCGCGCGCCGCGCGCGACGGCGACAGGCTCGCGTTGAATCAGTTCGAACTGCGCGCCCCCGGCGGCACGCTGCACGCCGAGGGACGTCTGGAGCTCGGCGGGCGCCAGGCGTTCGCGCTGCAGGCACGGCTGCGCGATGTCGACCCGTCGCGCTTCGGTCGTGCTCCGCAGGCGCGCATCAGTGCGAGCTTGCGCGCCGACGGGGCACTCGCCGCGCATCGTGTCCAGGTCGCGTTGCGGCTGTTGGACGGCAGCCGCTGGCGCGGGCATGCCCTCGCCGGCCACGTCGCGCTGCGCGCCGACGGCAGCCGGCTGCGCGACGTCGACGCCGCGCTCGACGTCGGCGACGAGCGCCTGCGGCTGCGCGGCGCGTTCGGCGCCGCCAGCGATCAGCTGCACTGGTCGGTGGTGGCGCCGGCACTGCAGCAACTCGACCCGGCCTGGTCCGGCAGCGCGCACGGTCACGGCGAACTCAGCGGTGGCATGCAGGCCCCGCGCACGACGCTGCAATTGCGGCTGCGCGCGCTGCGCTGGCAGGCGCTGCAGGTGGCGCGACTCGACGCGGACGGCACCTTGGCACTGGACCGCGGCGCGGCACCACGCCACGCGGCCGACGTGCTGGCGCGCCTGGGCGGCGCGCTTGCGCTGCGCCTGGAGGCGCTGCGCTGGCGGCGCGCCGACGGCCACCTGGCGGTAGCCGACGCGACGTTGCGCGCACATGGGCGGCTGCGCGGTGCGCTGCAACTCGACGGCGCACTGCACGATGCGGCTTTCGCGCCGACCGGCGCGGGGGCGCGCAGCGTCGCGCTGGCGAGCGCAACGCTGCACATCGACGGCACCACGCCGACCCAGCACATCGCGCTGCAGGCGCGCGGCGCGCTGGCGCGAGGCGCGCGCGCGCTGGCGCTGCAGTTGCAGCTGCGCGCCAGCGGTGGCTGGCGCGACGGGGCCTGGCACGGCCGCATCGAGCAACTCGACAACGCCGCCGCGGGCGCCACGCTGCATCTGCTCGCGCCGGCGGCGCTCATGCTGCGGCCGACGCCCGCCGCGGCGCTGCAGCTCGAGCACGCGTCGCTGCGCGTCGGCGACGGCGAACTCGACATCGCCCGCCTGCAGATCGACGACGGCACACTGGCCACGCGTGGCGCACTGCGCCGCTTCGCCAGCGCTCCGCTGCTGGCCCTGCTCGGCGTGCCCGACCACGCCCTGCGCAGCACCCTGGTGCTGTCGGGCAGTTGGGACTTCGAGCTCGGCGCCCACCCACACGGCCAGCTTCAGTTGCAGCGTGATGCCGGCGACCTGACCCTGAGCGCGCTGGCGCAGCCGCTGCCGCTGGCCATCGAACAACTGCAACTCGAACTGCAATTGCACGACGGCCGCCTCGACGGACGCGGCGTGCTGTTCAGTCGGCTCGGCACGGCGCAGCTCAGCGCGGGCGTCGAGCTGCAGCGCCGCGACGGGGTCTGGGGCATCGCCGCCGACGCGCCGCTGCGCCTCGATGCCGGGCTCGACGTGCAGCAACTCGACTGGGCAGCGCCGCTGCTGGGGCCCGAGCTGCAGCTGCGCGGCCGGCTGCGACTGGCGCTGCACGGGCGCGGCAGCCTCGCGCGCCCACAGCTCAACGGCCGCGTCGATGGCAACGCCCTGGACCTGGCCTGGCTCACGCAAGGCATGAACCTGCACGACGGCGTGCTCGCGGCGCACTTCGACGGCGATCGACTCGAACTCGACCGTCTTCTGCTGCACGGCGGGTCCGGCACCCTGCAACTCAGTGGTACCGCGCAGTGGCTCGACGACGCCGTCGGCGCCCGCCTGAGCGCCCATGCCGCGCGACTGCAAGTGCTCGACAGCCCCGATCGGCAGC
>JAKAHP010000373.1 GCA_021825505.1 Pseudomonadota bacterium | reverse complement strand
CTGTGGGCGCTGGGCGCCGCGCTGGCGCTGGCCGCGGCGCTGTGGCGCCAGCGCCGGCGCCCGCGCAGCCTGGCGCTGCTGCTGAGCGCAGGCGCCGCGCTGCTCACCGCGCTGCTCGCGGTCGAGGCCAAGACCTGGGGCGTGGCGGTGCTCGGCGGCTCGATCGCCGCGCTGTTCGCGCTGCCCTGGCTGGATCGCGCGCCGCAGCGCTCGATGCGCTGGCGCCCGCGCTGGCATCTGGCGCTGCTGCTGGCCTTCGTGCTCGCCTTCGTCGCGCTGGCCGTGGTCGGCAGCCAGCCGCCCAGCGTCGGCGGCCATGCGGTCGCTGTCGCCGCGACCTTCGTCTATTTCGGCTTCCTCGGGCTGATGCCGTGGTGGAGCCGGCGCGGGCGCTGCGCGACGCCCCCGGCGTCGCTGCGCGCGGGCCACTGAGATGGCGCGCCGCCGCGTCGCGCACCTCGGCGTCGTGCTCACGCGCGGGCGGCGTGCGTGGCTGCTGCTCGGGCTGCTCATGGCACTGGCCGCGCTTGCCGCGGCGCCGTGCCGCGCGCAGCGCGTGCTTGACGTGCCGTGGAGCACGGCGCCGCAGCGCGCCGGAGAGGCGCAGGCGTTGCGCCATGGTGCGGCGCTGTTCGTCAACCACTGCCTGGGCTGTCACGGCGCGCGCAATGTGCGCTGGGCCGATTTGCGCGCGCTGGGCCTGAGCGACGCGCGCATCGAGCACGACCTGATGTTCGGCGCCGACGAGCTCGGCGCACCGCTGCGTGCCGCGCTCGACGCCAGCCAGGCGCGCACCTGGTTCGGCGTGGAGCCGCCCGATCTCGGCCTGATCGTGCGCGCGCTGGCCACGCGCGAGCACAGCGGCGCCGACTACGTCTACAACTACCTGCGCACGTTCTATCGCGACGCGCGCGCGCCCGGCGGCTGGAACAATCTGGTGCGCCCGGGCGTGGCGATGCCGCACGCGCTGTGGACGCTGCAGGGTGTGCGCGCGGCGCGCTTCGAGACGCCGGCCAAGCCCGGAGCAGCCCGCAGATTCGTCGGCTTTATCGAATTGTCCCCAGGGGAATTGACGCCGAGGCGGTATGATTCGGACATTGCCGATCTTGTCGCCTTTTTGCAGTGGATGGCCGAGCCGGAGCATGTCACGCGTGTCCGCGTCGGTTCGCTCGTGCTCATCTTCCTGATTCTGCTCAGTTTTCTGACCTGGCGCCTCAGGGTCGAGTATTGGAAAGATCTGCGGTGACGGTGTGCGGCCAGGGCCGCCTCCAACGCCGCTTTGCCGTATCCAACGGGCGCGAGTTCGCGCGTGTGCCCAGCTTTTTCAGGAGACGCCTCTCATGATGGTGCTTTACTCGGGCACGACTTGCCCGTTCTCGCAACGCTGCCGTTTCGTGCTGTTCGAAAAAGGCATGGACTTCGAGATCCGGGATGTCGACCTGTTCAACAAGCCCGAGGACGTCGCGGTGATGAACCCGTACGGCCAGGTTCCGATCCTGGTCGAACGTGACCTCATCCTGTACGAATCGAACATCATCAACGAGTACATCGACGAGCGCTTCCCGCACCCGCAGCTGATGCCGGGCGACCCGGTGGCGCGCGCGCGCGTGCGCCTGTTCCTGTTCAATTTCGAGAAGGAACTGTTCGTGCACGTCGGCACGCTCGAGTCGCGCGCGACGAAGAGCAACGAGAAGGCGATGGACAAGGCGCGCTCGGCGATTCGCGACCGTCTGACCCAGCTCGCGCCGGTGTTCACGAAGAACCGCTACATGCTCGGCGACGATTTCTCGATGCTCGACGTCGCGATCGCGCCGCTGCTGTGGCGCCTCGACCATTACGGCATCGACCTGCCGAAGTCGGCGGCGCCGCTGGCCAAGTACGCCGAGCGCATTTTCCAGCGCCCGGCCTACATCGAGGCGCTGACGCCTTCGGAAAAGGTCATGCGCAAATGAGCGCAGGCGACGTCACCTCGACCAAGCCCTACCTGCTGCGCGCGCTGTACGAGTGGTGCACCGACAACGGCTTCACGCCGTACCTGGCGGTGCAGGTCGACGCCAGCGTGCGCGTGCCGCGCGAACACGTGAAAAACGGTGAGATCGTGCTCAACGTCAGCTTCGGCGCCACCAGCGGGCTGAAGATCGACAACGACGTGATCAGCTTCAAGGCGCGTTTCGGGGGTGTCGCGCGCGACATCATGGTTCCGGTCAGCCACGTCACCGCGATCTACGCACGCGAGAACGGGCAGGGCATGGCGTTTCCGCCGCCCGAGCCGGTCGAGGAAGTCGACGACGCCGCCGGCGCGCAGCTGCGCCCGGTCGACGCCGGCGACGCGCCGCCCCCCGACGACACGCCCGAGCCGCCGCCTGCGCCGCGCCCGGGTTCGCACCTCAAGCGCGTCAAGTGAGCGCGCCGCACCGTCTTACGCCGCTTTAGCTCAGCTGGTAGAGCAACCGCCTTGTAAGCGGTAGGTCATCCGTTCGATTCGGATAAGCGGCACCAAAAAAAATCATATAAAACAACAGGTTAGGTGTTCGTTGTCGGCCGATGCGTCGGCCGCAAAGCATGATTTTGGACCGAGTTTGTGTCCCGAATTGTCCCTGTGGTGTCCCAATTGGGACACGCTGTGACTCAAAGGTTGTCCCTCAGATGTCCCGCGTACTCTGGGTTGACTGAAGTGCCCTGCGCGCCCCGGAACGGGTGTGGTATGAAACCACACGGTTCCCACTTTTTGGATTTGCGCGAGCCTGGCCCGGTGCGCCGGAGGCGCGCCGTGAGGAGGATGCGGTATGAAACCGCACCCTGGCACGCGCGCCGGTTCCCTGCAACGAGCGGGGCGAGGAGTCAAAAAGGGTGCGGTATGAAACCGCACCCTGGCACGCGCCGGTTCCCTGCAACGAGCGGGGCGAGGAGTCAAAAAGGGTGCGGTATGAAACCGCACCCTGGCACGCACGCCGGTTCCCTGCAACGAGCGGGGCGAGG
>JAKAHP010000372.1 GCA_021825505.1 Pseudomonadota bacterium | reverse complement strand
AGCAGCGGCGCCAGCAGCATCATCGAACGCGACGCCTCGGCGCGCGCTTCAAGCCGCAGCATGCGTCGCCTCCCGGCCCGCGGCGCGCGCCGCGCTCGCGTCGTCGTCCCACAGCCCGCTCATCCAGGCGCCGATGCGCGCGCTGTCGGCCTCGGCGATCGGCAGCAGCGGCGACAGGCGCCCGCGCGCCAGCACCGCGATGCGGTCGCAGATCTCGAACAATTCGTCCAACTCCTCGGATATGACCACGATCGCGCAACCGGCGTCGCGCAGCGCGAGCAGTTCGGCGTGGATCTGCGCCGCGGCGCCGACGTCGACGCCCCAGGTCGGCTGCGCCAGCACCAGCACGCGCGGGCTGCCGAGAATCTCGCGCCCGACGATGAACTTCTGCAGATTACCGCCCGACAGGCTGCGCGCGGCGGCATGCGCGCCGGGCGCACGCACGCCGAAGCGCGCGATGATGGCTTCGGCACGCGCGCGCAGCGCGCCCCAGTCGAGCCAGCCGCCGCGCACCGCCGCGGCATGGGTCAGCAAGGCGTTCGCCGCCAGATCCATCTCGGGCACCGCACCGCGCCCCAGGCGCTCCTCGGGCACCACGCGCAGTCCCGCGGCGCGGCGTGCGGCGACGCCGCGCGGCTGCGCGCCGAGCAGTCGCAGGGTGCCGGCGGCGGGTGGGCGCGCGTCCTCGCCCGACAGCAGCGCCAGCAGCTCCTGCTGGCCGTTGCCCGAGACGCCGGCGATGCCGACGATCTCACCGGCGCGCACCGCCAGATCCACGCCGCGCAGCGCGACACCGTGCGGATCGGCGCTGGCCTGGTGCACGCCGGCCAGCTCGAGCACGACCGCGCCGGGATGCGCCGCGCGATGCTCGGGCGGCGCCAGGTCCGCGCCGATCATCAGGCGCGACAGGCTGGCGTTGTCGTGCTGCGCCGGATCGACTTCCGCCACCACGCGGCCGGCGCGCAGCACCGTGCAGCTGTGGCATAGCGCGCGCACCTCGTCGAGCTTATGGCTGATGTACAGAATGCTGCAGCCGCCCGCGGCGAGCTGGCGCAGCGTCTCGAACAGGCGGCCCACGGCCTGCGGCGCCAGCACCGAGGTCGGCTCGTCGAGAATCAGCAGGCGCGGCTCGGTCAGCAGCGCGCGAATGATCTCGACGCGCTGGCGCTCGCCGACCGACAGCGCGTGCAGCGGGCGGCGCGGGTCGACGTCGAGGCCGTAGTCGGCGGCGACGCGCTCGATGCGCGCGGTCACGTCGGCCAGGCTGGGGCCGCGCGGCTGGCCGAGCCAGATGTTCTCGGCCACGCTGACGCTCTCGAACAGCGAGAAATGCTGGAACACCATCGCGATACCGAGTTCGCGCGCGGCATGCGGGTTGGGCACCGAGACTTCGACGCCGTCGAACAGCATGCGCCCGGTATCGGCCTGCTCGGCGCCGTAGATGATTTTCATCAGCGTCGACTTGCCGGCGCCGTTCTCGCCGAGCACGGCGTGGATGGCGCCCGGCGCCACGCGCAGGTCGACGTCGTCGTTGGCGACGACACCGGGGTAGCGCTTGCCGATGCCTTGCAGATCGAGACGCCAGGCCATGACGCGGTTTGTCGATTGTTACGCGGGGGCGCGATTGTCCGTGAATCCGACATTGTGCCTGCGGCAGCGCACGAATGGCGCATCCGCGTCGGCGATGTTCGCGCTTCAGCGCGTCGGATAGCAGATCAGATTCAGGAAGCTGCAGGCCTGTGCCGACGCGTTGCGGTAGCCGTGCTCGCGGTCGCCGTCGAAACGCACCGCATCGCCCTCGCCGAGTTCGACCCAGTCGCCGCCCACGCGCAGCTGCAGGCTGCCGCGCGTGACGATGACGTGCTCGACGACGCCGGTGGCGTGCGGCTCGGAGTCGCGCGTGTAGCCGGCCAGCAAGGTGACCTCGATCAGCTCGAAGCCCAGGCGCGGGTCGAACGCGAACAGCGGCGCCATCAGCATCGCGTCGCGCGCCGGGCGCAGCCGGGGCGCGCGCACCACCTGCGTCGTGGCGGGCTGTGCGTCGAGCAGGAACTCGCTGATGCCGACACCGAAGCCGCCGGCGATGCGCCACAGCGTCGCCACCGTCGGGCTCGATTCGCCGCGTTCGATCTGGCCCAGCATCGCCTTGCTCACCCCGGTGGCCTGCGCTGCGCGCTGCAGGCTCCAGCCGCGTTGCGTGCGCAAGGCACGCAGGCGCCGCGCCAGTGCGCCGCCGATGTCGTCGCCAGCGTCGTCACCGTCGGCTGAGGTCTGCGTCATCGTCGTCTCCCGCGGCAGCACGCCGCTGTGGACGCCATGTTAAGCTGGCTTCGTACGTTATAACGCACAACCGTTGCGAGACCGCAGATGTCCAAGTCCTGGTTGTCGCCGTCGCTGATCAGCGCCGGCCTGATCGCGGTGCTGGTGGGCTATTCCAGCTCGGCGCCGATCGTGTTCGAGGCGGCACGCGCCGCCGGCGCCAGCCCGGCCGAAGTGGCGTCGTGGCTGTGGGCGCTCGGGCTGGGCATGGGCGTCACCTGCATCGGTCTGTCGCTGGCCACGCGCGCACCGGTGCTGACCGCGTGGTCGACGCCGGGTGCGGCGCTGCTGGCCACCAGCCTGCACGGCGTGACGATGGCGCAGGCGGTCGGCGCCTTCGTCTTCGCCGGCGCCGCCACCGCGCTGGTCGGCTTCAGCGGCACCTTCGAGCGGCTGATGCGCCGGGTGCCGTCGAGCCTGGCCTCGGCCATGCTGGCCGGCGTGCTGCTGCAGTTCGGCATCGACCTGTTCGGCCTGTTCGACGGCCACCGCGCGCTGGTCGGCGCGATGCTGGTGGCGTTCGTGCTCGGCCGGCGCTACGCGCCGCGCTACGCGGTGCCGCTGACGCTGGCGGTGGGCGTCGCGCTCAGCGCCGCGCTCGGCCAGCTGCATCTGGGCGGCGTGCCGCTGCGCCTGGCGCGGCCGCTGCCGACCTGGCCGCAATG
>JAKAHP010000371.1 GCA_021825505.1 Pseudomonadota bacterium | reverse complement strand
CGCCGAGGCGGCCGACGTGGTGCTGCTGGTCGACCGGCTCGACCGCCTGGTCGACGCGCGCCGCATCGCGCGCCGCGCGCGGCGCATTGCGCTGCAAAGCGTGGCGCTGGGCATGGGGCTGTCGCTGCTGGCGATGGCGGCGGCCGCCGCCGGCCGCCTGCCGCCGCTGGCCGGTGCCTTGCTGCAGGAGCTGATCGACGTGGCCGCGATCGCCAACGCGCTGCGTGCGCTGCGCGTGCCGCGGCCGTGGCGGCGCGCGACGCTGGCGCCGACCCAGGCCAGCCGCCTGAGCCGCGAGCATGCCGAGCTCGCCGCCATGCTCGACGGCATCCGCGGTCTCGCCGAGACCCTGCCGCAACTCGAGGCGCGCGCGGCGCGCGCGCGGCTGCTGGCGCTGCGCGACGCGCTCACCGGTCATTTGCTGCCGCACGAGTTGCGCGAGGACGCCGAGATCTACCCGGCGATCGGCGAGCTGCTCGGCGGCGACGACCCGATGGCCGCGCTGAGCGCGACGCATCGCGAGATTTTTGCCAGCACGCGGCTGCTCGAGCGCCTGATCGGCGATCTGCCCGAGGGCGGCCCGGACGCGGCCAGCGCGCGCGAGTTGCAGCAGTTGCTCTACGGGCTCGACGCGATCCTGCGCCTGCACGTGGCGCAGGAGGACGAGTTGTTCCACGCGCTCGAGGCCGGCGCGGCCTGAGCGGGCTCTGTGTTCAGGCCGCCGCGCGCGCCACCGCGCGGCGCAGCAGCGCCAGCGCGACGACGAAGAACAGCGCGCCGATCGCCGCGATCGCCAGCAGCGAGGGCCACACCACGTCCAGCCCGGCGCCGCGGAACAGGATGGCCTGCGCCAGGTCGACGAAATGCGTGGTCGGCGCCGCCAGCATCAGGGTGCGCACGGCCTCCGGCATGCTCTCGCGCGGCGTCGATCCGCCCGAGAGCATTTCCAGCGGCAGCAGCACCAGGATCAGCAGCAGCCCGGCCTGCGGCATCGAGCGCGCCACCGTGCCCATGAAGATGCCGATCGAGGTCACCGCGAACAGGTGCAGCGCGACGCCGAGCGCGAACAGCGCAAGCGACCCGGGCAGCGGCACGCCGAGCAGCGCGTGCACCACGCCGAGCAGCGAGGCCATCGCGCCGAGCAGCACCACCAGGCCCATCGCCCAGACCTTCGCGGCCATGATTTCGAGCGGTGTCACCGGCATCGCCAGCAGGTGTTCGATGGTGCCGTGCTCGCGCTCGCGGATCAGCGCGGCGCAGGTCAGCACGATGCCCAGCATCGTGATGTTGTTGATCAGCTCGACGACGGCGCCGAACCAGGCCGGATCCAGCGCCGGGTTGTAGCGGTTGCGCAGCTGCAGCGCGATCGGCGGCGGCGCGGCGGCGCGGTGGCCGGCGACGAATTCGGCGACTTCGCCGTCGACGATGGCCTGCACGTAGGCGCTGCCGGTGAAGGCCTGCGCCATGCGCGTGGCGTCGACGTCGAGCGCGATGCGCGGCGCGCGCCCGGCGAACACGTCGCGCTCGAAGTGCGGCGGGATGTCGAGCGCGAAGGTGTAGCGGCCGGCGTCGAGGCCGCGTGCGGCCGCCGCGGTGCCGACCTGCGCCGCCGGCAGGAAGTAGGGCGGCGCGAACGCGTCGGCGATGCGCACCGACAGCGCCGAATGGTCCTCGTCGGTCAGTGCCAGCGGCGCACGGTGCAGGGTGTCGGGCATGCCGCTGGCCGCGGTGTAGATCGCCAGTGTCAGCGCGAACAGCATCAACACCAGCATCGCGCGGTCGTGCGCCAGGCTGCGCAGTTCCTTGACGCCGAGGTGGGCGATATTGGCCAGCCGTGCCATCGCCTCAGCGCTCCTGCTTGCGCAGCAGCGCCGCGCTGAGCAGCACCAGCAGCGGCGCGGCCAGCGCCAGTGCGGCGAACGCGCCACCCAGATCGCTGAAACCCAGTGCCTTGGAGAATGTGCCGCGGCTGATGTCGAGGAAATGCGTGGTCGGGTAGATGCGGCCGATCCACGCCGCGGCGCCCTCCAGCGACGAGGTCGGGTTGAGCAGGCCGCTGAACTGGATCGCCGGCAGCATGGTGCCGATCGTGGTGGCGAATATGGCGGCGGTCTGGGTGCGCAGGAAAGTCGACATCAGCAGCCCCAGCGCTGTCGACGCGGCGACGTAGAGCACGGCGGCCAGCGTCAGCGCGGCCAGGCTGCCCTTGAACGGCACGTCGAACGCGGTCACCGCGAGCAGCCACAGCAGCGCGAAATTCAGCATCGCCAGCGCGATGTAGGGCAGTTGCTTGCCGATCAGGAATTCGAGCGCGCCCACCGGCGCGAGATAGAAGTTGACGATCGAGCCGAGCTCCTTCTCGCGCACCACGCTCAAGCAGGTCAGCATCGCCGGGATCATCATCAGCAGCAGAGGAATCACCGCGGGCACCATCGCCACCGCGCTGCGCACGTCGGGGTTGTAGCGAAAGCGTGTTTCCACCCCGGGCGCGGCGCGCGCCTCGCGCCGCAGCAGCCACTGTGCGTGCAGCGCGGCGACGTAGGCGTCGATGGTCTCGGCGCGCGCCGGCATCGAGCCGTCGACCCAGGCGCCGATATCGGCACGGCCGCGCGCGGCGTCGCGCGCGAAATGCGGCGGGATCTCGATCGCCAGGCTCAGCTCGCCGCGGCGCATGCGACGCTGCAGCGCGGCGTCGTCGGCGATCGGCGGCTGCTCGACGAAATAGCGCGAGCCGGCGATGTTGCCGGCGTAGTCGCGGCTCAGCGCGGTGGCGTCGCGGTCGAGCACCGCGAAGCGCAGATGTTCGACGTCCATGCTGATGCCGTAGCCCATGATCAGCAGCAGCATCGCACTGCCCAGCAGCGCCAGCGTCGCGCGCACCGGGTCGCGCAGCAGCTCGAGCGTCTCGCGCCGGCTGCAGCTGTACAGCCCGAGTGCGCGCGCGCGCAGCCGCGCGCGCCAGTCGTGGCGCGGCGGCGGCGCCGGCGCGAAG
>JAKAHP010000370.1 GCA_021825505.1 Pseudomonadota bacterium | reverse complement strand
CCATCAACATGCCGCTGGTGAAGACGCCGATGATCGCGCCGACCAA
The DNA here is from genome assembly GCA_021825505.1 of Pseudomonadota bacterium. GTDB lineage: Bacteria > Pseudomonadota > Gammaproteobacteria > Burkholderiales > Burkholderiaceae_C > Thiomonas_A. The sequence continues at coordinate 2,955 of JAKAHP010000370.1, read as the reverse complement.
GATCTACGAGTCGGTACCGACGCTGACGCCTGAGGAAGCCGCCGAGATGTTGGTGCAGGCGATCGTCGAGCGCCCGGTGCGGGTGGCGACGCGGCTCGGCACCTTCGCGCAGATTCTCTACGCGCTGGCGCCGCGGGCCTACGAGATCATCATCAACTCGGCGTTCCGACTGTTTCCCGATTCGCCGGCCGCCAAGGGCATCAAGGGCATGCGCGAGGCGCTGACCCAGCAGCCGACCAGCGAGCAGATCGCCTTCGCGGCGCTGATGCGCGGGGTGCATTGGTAGCCGGTTGGCAGCGGAGGCACGCTGCGCGTAGTGCTGTCGTTGGATAACTTCAGATCGGCTGAGGCACTTGCATCCGTTGTCATCCTGAGCGCAGCGAAGGAACTGCGCAGCGGAGCATCTGTCTACCGCCAGGCGGAGCCAAACGGCGTGCCGATGGCGCAACTGAAGTCAGATCCTTCGCGTTGCTCAGGATGACAAAGCAGGCAGTGCGTGCAACGCCCACCGCTGCAGCCGAGCGGAACCAGACGGCGTGCCGATGACGCAGCTGAAGTCAGGTTCTTCGTGTTGCTCAGGATGACAAAGCAGGAAGTGTGCGCAACGCCCACCGCTGCAGCCGAGCGGAACCAAACGGTGTGCCGATGGCGTCATCGAAGCGCTGCTTCGCTGTCATCGACTCCATTCGATGACAACCCGGCGCGGTGCGCGCCGCACGTGCATAACAAGGAAGAAAAAGGCCCGTCGGTCGAGTGGCAGGGGAGGGATCTGCCAGCACGGGATGACCGACGGGCCTCATGAAGCGTCCGCCCGGAGCGACGGAGGGCAGCGGCCTGCTGCCCGGGTGCGGCGATTACTTGCGGGTGGACTTCAGCCTGGGCTTGGCCTTGGCAGCGGCGACCTGCGCCTCTTCCAGCGCGGCCAGATCGTCCTTGGGTTTGCGGGCCGGCTTGGCCTTGCCGACGGTGCCGGTCTTGGCCTTGGCCTTGGATGACGGCTCCCCGTTCAGTTGACGGACGGCGTGCGCCAATTCCTCGACGCGCGCAGCAAGCGCGTCCATGTCCTGTCGGCCGGGTACGCCCAGACGCGACAGCGAGCGCGACACGCGGTCCTCGAACACTTTTTCCAGGCGGTCCCAGGTATCCGTGGCGCGCTGCTTGGCGGCGCCGACGCTCGACTCGACCGCGCCGCGCACCTCGTGCACCTTGCTGTCGGTGAACTTGCGCGTCTTCTGCTCGATCGCGCTGCCTTCCTTGACCAGCGTGTCGAACAGCTTGCCGCCCTCGGCCTGCGCCTTGGCGAACGCGCCCAGCCCGGCCAGCCAGATCTGCTGCGCGGATTCCATGATGCCCTTGCCCAGTGCCTGCGCCTGCGCCTGCGCGGCGCCCGCCTTGGCCTGCGACTTCAGTTTCGGCTTGCTGCTCATCGGGTGATTCCTCGTGGGAGTGAGGGCAAAGTACCCGCGCCGTCTAGAGTCTTCACACTAGCCGGGCGTCACCATCAGATCGCGCGCATCGCGCCAGGGCAACGCGGCGCTCCAGCAGCCCGGACGGCCGGCGCGGACGGCGAGCGTGGCGACGTGGTCGAGGAATGCCGGGCGCGGCAGTTCGATCGCGCCCATGCGCAGCAGATGCGGATTGGCGACCTGGGCGTCGATCAGCGGCCAGCCCCAGCGGGCCAGCAGGCGCGCCGCGGCCAGCAGCGCCGTGCGCGAGCCGCCGCTGGCGGCGCTGAACATCGACTCGCCGGCAAACAGCTCGCCGACCGCGACGCCGTACATCCCGCCGATCAGCCGTGTGTCCTCCCAGACCTCGAACGAGTGCGCATGGCCGAGTTCGTGCAGATGCAGATAAGCCGCACGCATGGCGGCCGTGATCCAGGTGCCGGCGGCGTCGGCGCGCGGTGCGGCGCAGGCGTCGATGACGCGGGCGAAGGCCGAGTCGATGCTCAGTGTCCAGCGGCTGTGGCGCAGGTTGCGCGCCAGGCGCCGCGGGACGTGCAGCGCCTCGGTGCGAAACACACAGCGCGGGTCGGGCGACCACCACAGGATCGGATCGCCCTCGCCGAACCACGGAAAGATGCCGAGGCGGTAGGCCGCGAGCAGCCGCTGCGGCGAGAGATCGCCGCCGACCGCGAGCAAGCCGTCGGGCTCGCGCAGGGCGTGTTCGGGCGGCGGGAAGTCCAGCCGCCGCGGATCGAGCAGGACCGGCCGTCTCATCGCTGCGCGTAGGGCGTGTGGGCGTCGAGTTCGCGCCCGTAGTCGTCGAGCATCGCCGCCTCCTCGGCCAGCGCCGCGGCCACCGCGGCGCGGAAGCCGGCATGCGCCAGATGATGCCGCGAATGCGTGCGCGTCGGCAGGAAGCCGCGCGCCAACTTGTGCTCGCCCTGCGCGCCAGGCTCGAAGCGTTCGAGGCCGGCGCGGATGCAATGCTCGATGCCCTGGTAGTAGCAGAGTTCGAAATGCAGTCCGGGCAGGGCTTCCACGCTGCCCCAGTAGCGTCCGTACAGCGTCGTGCGCGAGCCGAGACACAGGGCCATGGCCACGATGCGGCCGTCGCGGCGGGCCAGCGCCGCCCAGGTCTGCGTGCCCAGCGTCGTGCCCAGATGCCGGAAGAATGCTTCGCTCAGCGCGGGGTGATTGCCTTTCTCCGCGAACGTCGCCTGATATAGCCGATGCACGACCGTCCACTCATCGGCGTCGAGGCTGGCGCCGCAGCGCCATTCGATCGCGAGGCCGGCGCGCTGCAGCGCCGCGCGCTCGGCGCGGATGTTCTTGCGTTTCTTGTGGCTGAGCGCGTCGAGGAAGTCGGCGAAATCGCGGTAGCCGCGGTTCGTCCAGTGAAACTGCCAGTCGAAGCGCGGCAACCAGTCGCCGTCGAAGGCGCCGCATTCGTCTTCGGCGACGAAGTTGACATGCGCCGAGGCGAGGCCGAGCCGGTGCGTTTCGGCGGTCA
>JAKAHP010000369.1 GCA_021825505.1 Pseudomonadota bacterium | reverse complement strand
CGACCTGGCCGGCCGCACCGACCTGGCCGGGCTGTACGCGATCGGCGAGACCGCCTACACCGGGCTGCACGGCGCCAATCGGCTGGCCAGCAATTCGCTGCTTGAATGCGTCGTGTTCGGCACCGCGGCGGCGCACGCCATCGCCGGCGCCGAGCCGCCGCCGGTGCTGGCGCCGCGACCGTGGGACGAGAGCCGCGTGGTCGACGCCGACGAGCTCGTCGTCGTCAGCCACAACTGGGACGAGCTGCGCCGGCTGATGTGGAACTACGTCGGCATCGTGCGCACCGACAAGCGCCTCGAGCGCGCCGCCCACCGAATCGACCTGCTGCAGGCCGAAGTGCACGAGTTCTATGCCAATTTCCGCGTCAACCGCGACCTGCTCGAACTGCGCAACCTGCTGCAGGTGGCCGAGCTGATCGTGCGCTCGGCGCGGCTGCGCCACGAGAGCCGCGGCCTGCACTACAGCCTCGACTGGCCGCAGACCGCAGCGCCCGCGGCGCCGACCATCCTGGTGCCTTGAGCGCCGACGCCGCCAACCGGAACGCGCCGATGGACCACGCCCCGCTGCCGATTGCCGGCGACGCTGCGCGCCGCGCGATCGGCGCGCTGCTGCGCGAGGTGGCGCAGCAGCAGATCGTGCCGCGCGCTCGCGCCCCCGGCGCGCGGCTGAAGGACGACGGCAGCTGGGTCACCGACGCCGACCTGGCGATGCAGCGCCAGCTGCAGATCGAGCTGGCGACGCGCTGGCCGGCGGTCGCACTGCTCGGCGAGGAAATGAGCGCGCAACATCAGCAAGAGCTGCTGCGCGTCGAAGCCGCCGCTCCCGACGGCGCCGGGCTGTGGGTACTCGATCCGCTCGACGGCACCAGCAACTTCGCTGCCGGGCTGCCGGCGTTCGGCCCGTCGCTGGCCTGGCTGCAAGGCGGTCGGGTGCGCGCCGGCTGGGTCTACGACGTCATGCGCGACGAGCTGTTCAGCGCCGTCGAAGGCGGCGGCGCCTGGCTCGACGACACCCCGCTGCGCGCGCCGGCGCGCGAGCGCGCGCTGCGCCAGGCGCTGGCCTGCGTCGATTTCAAGCGGCTCGACGCCGCGCTGGCCACGCGGCTGGCCACACGCCCGCCGTACGCGTCGCAGCGCGCGATCGGCTCGGTCGCGCTCGAATGGTGCTGGGTCGCCGCGGGCCGCTTCGACATCTACCTGCACGGCGCGCAAGGCCTGTGGGACTACGCCGCCGGGCTGCTGATCCTGCACGAAGCCGGAGGCCGCAGCCGCACTCTCGACGGCGACGCCGTGTTCGTGCACGCGCTGCAACGGCGCTCGGCGCTGTGCGCCGGCGACCCCGCGCTGCTCGACGCCTGGGCCGACTGGCTCGCCGCCGCGCGCTGAATCCGCCGCAAGCCCCTGCCGCGCGCGGTGCGATGCCCCCGCGCCCGGCCGCATCGCGCCACAATGGCGTCATGCAGACCCGGAGCGCCTCCCGATGAGCGCAACGTTCGACACCCTTTGCTACGCCAGACGCCTCGAAGCCGGCGGCGTGCCGCCGGCGCAGGCCCAAGCCCACGCCGGCGCCCTCGCCGAAGCGCTCGACGCGCGCGACCGCAACCTCGTCACGACGCCGGTGCTGCGCACCGAACTCACCGCCCTGCGCGCCGAGTTACGCGCCGAAATGGCCGACCTGCGCGCCGAACTGCGCGCCGAAATGGCCGACCTGCGCAACGAATTCCACGTCGCTGTCGCCGACGCACGCGGCGAATTCAAGGCCATCCACGCCGAGCTGCGCATGATGCGCTGGATGCTCGGCCTGATCGCCGCCGGCGTCGCCACCTTGCTCGCGCGCACCCTTTTCTAGCCCCGTCGCCGCCACTGGGTGGATGCCTGCCGATCGCCCCGCAGCGCGACACCCTCCGCGGCCATTCCAGCCGGAGCGCAAAGCCGCCACCAGGTGGATGCCTGCCGACCGCCCCGCAGCGCGACACCCTCCGCGGCCGAGGCCGCCCGCGCCGCACGGCCGCCCGAAGGCGCGGCGGGCCCCCCTTGGGGGGGTGCGGCCGGGCTCGCGCCCGGCCGCTCGGGGGGCCCACCTACTGAAACGCCACCTCGTCAAACGAGCGCAGCTTGCGGCTGTGCAGCTCCTCCATGCGCTGGCCGCGCAGGATCTCGAGCGCGCGCATGCCGATGCGCAGGTGCTGGTCGACGCGCTCGCGGTAGAAGCGGTCGGCCATGCCGGGCAGCTTGATGTCGCCGTGCAGCGGCCGGTCGCTGACGCACAGCAGCGTGCCGTAGGGCACGCGCAGCCGGAAGCCGTTGGCCGCGATGGTCGCGCTTTCCATGTCCAGCGCGATCGCGCGGCTCTGCGAGAAGCGCCGCTCGGGCGTGCTCAGCGGACCCTGGAACGGCAGCAACTCCCAGTTGCGGTTGTCGGTGCTGGCCACGGTGCCGGTGCGCATCACGCGCTTGAGCTCGTAGCCCTGCAGCTGCGTGACCTCCGCCACCGCCTGCTGCAGCGCCACCTGCACCTCGGCCAGCGGCGGGATCGGCACCCACAGCGGCAGCTCCTCGTCGAGCACGTGGTCCTCGCGCACATAGCCGTGCGCCAGCACGTAATCGCCGAGCTGCTGGGTATTGCGCAAGCCCGCGCAGTGGCCCAGCATCAGCCAGGCGTGCGGACGCAGCACCGCGACGTGGTCGGTGATGGTCTTGGCGTTGGCCGGACCGACGCCGATGTTGACCAGCGTGATGCCGGCGCGATCGCGCCGCACCAGGTGGTAGGCCGGCATCTGCGGCTGGCGCGGCGGCGGCGCGCCGAGTGCGTCGGTCGCCGCGGCGGGCACGCCGACGCGGCGCGTGACGACGTTGCCCGGCTCGACCAGCGCGATGTAGTCGTCGTCGCCCTGCGCCGGCGTGGCCATCAGCGCGCGCGCATGCGCCAGGAACTCGTCGATGTAGAAGCTGTAATTGGTGAACAGCACGAAGTGCTGGAAATGCTCGGCGCTGCTCCCGGTGTAGTG
>JAKAHP010000368.1 GCA_021825505.1 Pseudomonadota bacterium | reverse complement strand
ATCGAACGGCGTAAGCGTCCCTTGTCGTCGGTCTCGATGACCTTGACGCGGACCTTCTGGCCTTCCTGCAGATAGTCGCTGACCTTGTTGACGCGCTCGTTGGCGATCTGCGAGATGTGCAGCAGGCCGTCCTTGCCCGGCAGCACGTTGACCAGCGCGCCGAAGTCGAGCAGCTTGGTCACGCTGCCTTCGTAGATCTGGCCGACCTCGACTTCCGCGGTCAGGTCGCCGATGCGGCGCATCGCTTCCTTCGCGCGATCGCCGTCGGTCGACGCGATCGTGATCGTGCCGTCCTCGGCGATGTCGATCTGCGTGCCGGTCTCTTCGGTCAGCGCGCGGATCACCGCACCGCCCTTGCCGATCACGTCGCGGATACGCTCGGGGTTGATCTTCATCGTGTACAGGCGCGGCGCGTACGGCGAGACTTCCTCGCGCGCGCCGCCGACCGCGGCCTGCATCAGGCCGAGGATGTGCATGCGGCCCTCGCGCGCCTGCGCCAGCGCAACCTGCATGATCTCGCGCGTGATGCCCTGGATCTTGATGTCCATCTGCAGCGCGGTGACGCCGGTGGCGCTGCCCGCGACCTTGAAGTCCATGTCGCCGAGGTGGTCCTCGTCACCCAGGATGTCGGTCAGCACCGCGAAGCGGTTGCCTTCCTTGATCAGGCCCATCGCGATGCCGGCGACATGCGCCTTCAGCGGCACGCCGGCGTCGAGCAGGCTCAGGCAGCCGCCGCACACCGAGGCCATCGACGACGAACCGTTCGATTCGGTGACTTCCGACACCAGGCGCATCGTGTAGGCGAATTCGTCCTTCGGCGGCAGCACCGCGAGCAGCGCGCGCTTGGCCAGGCGGCCGTGGCCGACTTCGCGGCGCTTCGGGGCGCCCATGCGGCCGGTCTCGCCGGTGGCGAACGGCGGCATGTTGTAGTGCAGCAGGAAACGGTCGCGGTACTCGCCGGCGAGCGCGTCGATGATCTGCGAGTCCTGGTCGGTGCCCAGCGTGGCGACGACCAGCGCCTGCGTCTCGCCGCGCGTGAACAGCGCGCTGCCGTGGGTGCGCGGCAGCACCCCGGTGCGGATCGCGATCGGGCGCACGGTGCGCGTGTCGCGGCCGTCGATGCGCGGATCGCCGTCCAGGATCTGGCTGCGCACGATGCGCGCTTCCATGTCGAACAGGATCTGGTCGACCTTCGGCCCGTCGACCTCGACGCCGCCTTCGGCCAGCGCCTCGTGCACCGTCGCGTAAGCGGCGCGCAGCGCGTCGGTGCGCGCCTGCTTGGAGGTGATCTTGTAGGCGGCGCGCAGCGCGTCGCCGGCAAGCGCGTCGATGCGCGCGATCAGCGCCTCGTCACGCGCCGGCGGCTGCCAGTTCCATGCCGGCCGGCCACCGTCGCGCACCAGCTCGTGGATCGCGTCGATCGCGACCTGCATCTGGCGATGGCCGAACATCACGGCCTCGAGCATCACGTCCTCGGACAACTGGTCGGCTTCGGACTCGACCATCAGCACCGCGGATTCGGTGCCGGCCACGACCAGGTTCAGCCGCGAGTCGGCCTGCTGCGCGCGCGTCGGGTTCAGCAGGTACTGGCCGTTGGCGTAGCCGACGCGGGCGGCGCCGATCGGCCCGTTGAACGGAATGCCCGACACCGCCAGCGCGGCGCTGGCGGCGATCATCGCCGGAATGTCCGAATCGATGTCCGGATTCAGCGACAGCACATGGATCACCACCTGCACTTCGTTGTAGAAGCCTTCGGGGAACAGCGGGCGGATCGGGCGGTCGATCAGGCGCGAAATCAGCGTCTCACCTTCGCTCAAGCGCCCTTCGCGCTTGAAGAAGCCGCCCGGGATCTTGCCCGCGGCGTAGGTCTTCTCGATGTAGTCGACGGTCAGCGGGAAGAAGTCCTGGCCCGGCTTCGGGTTCTTCTGCGCCACCACGGTCGCCAGCACGACCGTGTCGTCCATGTTCAGCAGCACCGCGCCGCTGGCCTGGCGGGCGATCTCGCCCGTCTCCATCGTGACCTGGTGGTCACCCCATTGAAAACTCTTGGTGATCTTGTTGAACATCGTGTTCTCCGATTGACGGGCGCGATGCGCCCAGGGCAACGGCTGCAAACTCAGCGGGTCCCCGGCGGGAAGCACAATGCCATTCCAGCGCGCCACTGCGCGCACTGCGCAGATGCGCGCTGGAATGACACAGCAGCACTCCCTCGCCAGCGGCGTACGCGCCGTTTCGCGCACGCCAGACAGCAACAAGGCGCCTGCACCGAAGTCTCGATACAGGCGCCCGGTTTCATGCGCAGCTTACTTGCGCAGGCTCAGCTTGCCGATCAGCGCCTTGTAGCGCTCGACGTCCCGATCCTTCAGGTAGTCGAGCAGCTTGCGCCGACGGCTGACCATCTTCAGCAGGCCGCGGCGACCGTGGTGGTCCTTGGCGTGCGTCTTGAAATGGTCGGTCAGTTGATTGATGCGCGCGGTCAGCAGCGCGACCTGGACTTCGGGGGATCCGGTGTCCTTGGCGGCGCGCGCGTTGTCGGCAACGATCTGCGCCGTGCTGGCTTTGTCGAGACTCATGGTGGAAGTTTCCTGTTGATGAACTTGCGGACGCGGAAGAAACCATTCCACGCCGTGCCTGCAAAAACCCGCAAGTGTAACCGATCCCGCGCGCCGCGGCTCGGCCGCTGCACGGCGTGACCGATTTCACGCCTGGTGCCGATTTCGTCGCCGGCGCCTGCTGCCGCGACCGCGCCGAGCCGCTACAGTGGGGCCTGCTTCCCCGACGCCCGACCCATGCGCCTGCAACTGCTGTCCGATCTGCACCTCGAGGCCGAGCGTTTCACGCCGACCCCGGCGCCCGACGCCGACCTGCTGGTGCTGGCCGGGGACATCGACTCCGACCACCTGGGGCTCGATGCCTTCGCCGGCTGGCCGGTGCCGGTGCTGTACGTCGCCGGCAACCACGAATACGACCGCCGCGACTTCGACGAAGCGCAGGCCGCGCTGCGCGCGCGCTGCGCCGCCGCCGGCATCGTGATGCTCG
>JAKAHP010000367.1 GCA_021825505.1 Pseudomonadota bacterium | reverse complement strand
CCAGCAGCATTGACGGCGCGGCGAACACGGTGATGGTGGAGCCCAGCGAGGCGGCGAATGCCATCGGCATCAGCAGGCGCGAAGCGGCGATGCCGGTGCGCCGCGCGTGGTCAAGCAGCACCGGCAGCATCATCGCCGTCACCATCAGGTGGTGGCTGACCGCCGACAGCAGGGCCACCGCCGGCATGATCACCAGCAGGCTGCGCCATTCGCTGGCGCCGGCGTGGTGGCCGATCCAGTCGGCGATGCGCGTGGTTGCGCCGCTGGCGGCCAGCGCTGCCGACATCACCAGCACGCCGACGACGATCAGCAGCGCGTCGCTGATGAAACCCGAGGCGGCCTGCAGCGGCGTCAGCACGCCGCTGGCGGCCAGGGCCACGATCAGCAGCAGCGCGGTCAGCTCGATGCGCACGCGTTCGCTCGCCAGCAGCACCAGTCCGGCGCCGAGGATCAGCAGGAAGGCAATTTGTGCGACCGACAACATGCCTTGACCTTACCTGTCGCTGCTTGACCGGCACAAGCGCGCCGGTCAGCCGTGTGCCGGGGTGACGACGGGCAACGCCGCGGCGCGCCGCGGGCGCAGCAGCCGATGGGTATTTCCGCAACGCCCCACTAGACTGCGCGCTCGTGCTGCGCGGGATATGCCATGGAACAGATCCTGTTCACCTTCGGCCACTGGGTGATCACGCCGTGGAAACTGATCGGCCTGACCGGCGCGCTGCTGTTCACCGGGCGCTGGTTCGTGCAGCTGTATGCCACGCGCAAGCTGGGCCGCGTGCACATGCCGATGGCGTTCTGGTGGCTGTCGATCGTCGGCAGCCTGATGACGCTGAGCTACTTCGTGTTCGGCAAGAACGACTCGGTCGGCATCCTGCAGAACCTGTTCCCGTTGTTCATCGCCAGCTACAACCTGACGATCGAGCTGCGCCATCGCCGCGGCCGCGACGCCGCGGCCTGAGCCCTGATCGCGTTCGATCGATGCCACGCGTCACCCGGATGGCGGCGTGTGCAAGGTGAGACCGGATGGTGCGCACAGCCCGGATGGAAGCTGCATGCCGCAATCCGGGATCATCGTCACGCAGCCCATCGTCGGAGGCTTGTTCGCGGATCCCGTTGCGCTGGCGAAAGCCGGATTCTTCGCTGCGCTCAGAATGACGAGGGGGCACTGCATCGGGGCGACGCGGAAGAAGGAACCCACACCATTGTCATCCTGAGACCAGGGGCCGAAGGATCTTTCGGGCCTGGGCCTGCCGGATTCTTCGCTGCGCTCAGAATGACGAGGGGGCGGCACCCGCGCTGCGCGTTTTGCGTGTCCTGAACGCACAGGAACATGAGCCGGTCGCGTCACGCCTTGCGAGCCTTGCGAGTCCCGGGCCTCACTCCGGATCGTAGTCCAGCCACGACGCCAGCCAGCGCTCGGCGTCCGCCACGCTCCAGCCCTTGCGCCGTGCGTAGTCGGCGATCTGGTCGCGACCCAGACGGCCGACCACGAAGTAGCGGCTGTCGGGATGGCTGAAATACCAGCCGGCGACACTGGCGGCCGGCGTCATCGCATAGCTGTCGGTCAATGTCATGCCGGTCCGCTGCGTCGCGTCGAGCAGCGCGAACAGCGTGGCTTTTTCGCTGTGCTCGGGGCAGGCCGGGTAGCCCGGCGCCGGGCGGATGCCGCGGTAACGCTCGGCGATCAGCGCTTCGACATCGAGATTTTCGTCTGCGGCATAGCCCCAGAATTCCCGGCGCACGCGCTGATGCAGGCGCTCGGCGAAGGCCTCGGCGAGGCGGTCGGCCAGCGATTTCAGCAGGATCGCCGAGTAGTCATCGTTGGCGGCCTCGAAGCGCGCCACGTGCGGCTCGATGCCCAGCCCGGCGGTGACGGCGAAGCCGCCGATCCAGTCGCGCACGCCGCTGTCCTTGGGCGCAATGAAATCGGCGAGGCAGAGGTTGCCGCGCTCGGCGGGCTTGTCGGCCTGCTGGCGCAGGAAGTGCAGCACCGTGCGCGGTGCGATGCCCCCCTCTCCCCTCGGGAGAGGGTGCCCCGAAGAGGCGGGTGAGGGTTCGCATGGAATGGCGCGCTGCGAATTGGTCGAACCCTCACCCCTGACCCCTCTCCCGGGGGGAGAGGGGGACACCTTGACGTCGTCGTCGACGTGACTCCCGGCGGGCGAGGGGGACAAACCGATCTCGACATCGTCACCGACGCTGGCCGCCGGCCACAGTCCGATCACCCCGCGTGCGGTGAGCCACTTTTCCTTGATGATGCGTTCGAGCATCGCCTGGGCGTCGGCGAACAGGCTGCGCGCCTGCGCGCCGACCACGGCGTCGTCGAGGATGGCCGGGTAGTGGCCGCTCAGCTCCCAGGTATTGAAGAACGGTGTCCAGTCGATGCAGCGCGCCAGCTCGGCCAGCGGATAGTCGTCGAACACGGTGACGCCCGGTTGCCGCGGCACCGGTGGCGTGTACGTCGCCCAGTCGAGGACCGGACGCTGCGCGCGGGCGACGTCGATCGCCAGCAGCCGCTTGCGCTCGCCGCTCTGGCGATGGCGCGCGCGCACGGCGGCATAGTCTTCGCGCAGTTTCAGCAGGTAGTCGGCGCAGCGCTCGGGCGTGCGCAGGGTCTGCGCCACGCCGACCGCGCGCGAGGCGTCCTTGACCCACACGGTGGGCGCTGCGTAGTGCGGCTCGATCTTCAGCGCGGTGTGCGCGCGCGAAGTGGTGGCGCCGCCGATCAGCAGCGGCATCGCGAAGCCCTGGCGCTGCATCTCGCGGGCGACGTGGCTCATTTCCTCCAGCGAGGGCGTGATCAGGCCCGAAAGCCCGATCATGTCGGCGTTGGCGGCGCGCGCGGCGTCGAGGATGGTCTGCGCCGGCACCATCACGCCGAGGTCGAGCACCTCGAAGCCGTTGCAGCGCAGGACCACGCCGACGATGTTCTTGCCGATGTCGTGCACGTCGCCCTTGACCGTGGCCAGCACGATCACGCCGTTGGAACGACCGGTGTCGCCGCTGCGTGCCTTCTCGGCCTCGATGTAGGGGATCAACCAGG
>JAKAHP010000366.1 GCA_021825505.1 Pseudomonadota bacterium | reverse complement strand
GGCGCCGCCGGCAGCAGCATCACCTGGTCCGGCTCATAGGGGCGGTAACTCGTGGGCATGCCGTATTAACGCACGCCCACCGCCCTACGTCGACTTCAACGACCTTCTGCCGCCCACACTCCTAGGCCACGCTTGGCGGTTCGTAGGCCTGCAGCAGGTAGTCGATGAACACCCGGGCCTTCGGTGGAAGGCGCCGGTTGGGCAGGTACAGCACGTGCAGCGCCGCGCGCGCACGCGGGGCCCAGTCACGCAGCACCTCGTGCAGCAGGCCTTGGCGCAGGTCATCGAGCACCGTGTAGTCGCGCACACGCAGCAAACCGAGCCCGCTGCGCGCCGCGCGCAGCAGGAGCTCGGTGCTGTTGGTGCTCAGGTTGCCCTGCGCCGCGATTTCCAGGCGTTCGTCGCCGCGCTCGAAACGCCAGCGCGTGCCTTCCGGTACCTGCGGGTAGGTGAGGCAGTTGTGCCGCGCCAGCTCCTGCGGATGCTTCGGCTCACCGTGCGCCTGCAGGTACGCGGGGGCTGCGCACACCACGCGGCGCAGGCCGTGCAGCGGACGCGCCACCAGACCCTGCGGAGGGTGTTCCGTGAGCCGGATGGCCAGGTCGTAGGCCTCGTCGGCAAGGTCCACGAGCCGGTCGCTGGCATCGAGTTCGAGGCGGATTTCGGGATAGCGCGCGAGAAACGCCGGCAGCAGCGGCGCAAGCTGGCCGGCGGCGAAGGTCACCGGCGCGCTTACGCGCAGCAGGCCGCGTGGCGCGTCGTGCAGCCGACGCACGCTGTCGTGGGCCTCGCGCGCGTCGTCCAGCAGGCGCACGCAGCGTTCCAGGAACACCTCGCCCGCCTCGGTCAGACTCAGGCGCCGCGTGGTGCGGTTGAGCAGCCGGGCCTCGAGTTGCTGCTCCAGGCGCGCGACCTGCTTGCTCACCGCGGGCAGCGACACGCCGAGCTGGCGCGCGGCCGCCGAGAACGATCCTTCGTCGACAACGCGGACGAACACGCGGCAGGTTTCAAGATCGAGCATCGCGCCACTATTTCCAACTCGGAAATAACCTAACAACCTTTCGTGTGATTATCAAATGATTTCGCAATACATAGCATGTTGTCTATCCAACCCGCCCTAGGGAGAAGCAACATGACAGCAAACGCTTCCGGTGCCGGCAGATCTGCCGGGTTTGCCCTGCTCGGCTTCGCCGGCATTGCCTGGGGTGGCATGCTGCCGCTGGGCAAGGTGCTGTTCCACCATCTCGACCCGGTGGTCATGACCGCGTTGCGCTATGGCGCGGCGGCGCTGCTGTTCCTGGCCGCCCTCGCCTGGCGCGAGGGCCGCCGGGCCTTGCGTCTGCAAGGGCGCGGCGCGCGCTTGTGGCTGCTCGGCACTGTCGGCTTCGCCGGCTTCAACCTGCTGGGCTTCGAGGGCCTGCAGCGCACGCAACCCGAGCAGGCCGCGGTGATGGTGGCACTCATGCCCCTGGTGACCGCGCTGGTGCAGTGGGCCCTGTACGCGCGGCGGCCCGCGCGCGCCACATGGGGAGCGATCGGCCTGGCCTTGCTGGGCGTGCTGCTGGTGCTCGGCGGCGGCAGCACGGCCCGCCTGCTGCACGGTGGCGACGTGCGCGGCGACCTGCTGGTGCTTGCCGGCGCGCTGTGCTGGGTCACCTACACGCTCGGGGCGCGCGCCTTCCCCGGCTGGTCGCCGCTGCGCTACACGGCCCTGAGTTGCGGCTTCGGCGCCATCAGCATCGTGGGCATCGCCGTGGCCGGCATGGCCAGCGGGCACCTTCCGGTTCCCGACACGGCCGACCTTCGTGCCAGCGCCTGGGGTCTGGCCTACCTGGTGCTGATCGCCGCGTTCGTCGCGGTGCTGGGGTGGAACGCGGGGATCGCCCGTGTCGGGGCCACCGCAGGGGTGCTGTTCATCAACCTGGTCCCGGTGACGGCCTTCGCCATCGGCGCGTGCATGGGACGCCATTTCGGCAGCGCCGAGCTGCTCGGTGCCGCGCTGGTGATGAGCGCCTTGGTGATCAACAGCGTGTTCGCCGCGCTGGGTGCGCGCTCGGTTCGCCGAGCGCGCAAGCCGGAAGCCCTGGCCGCTTGCCCGGCCCGCTGAGCAACAGCCGAGCTGGCAGGTGGCCGTGGTCGTGAATCAAGCGTCGGGCGAGGCCGTCTTTCGGGGGACGGCTTCGGTAGACGTCTCAAGCCCCCGCGGGCTTGGCCGTCAGCTCGATGTGCAGCGCCTTCATGACCGCCAACGTCGCCCCGCTCCCCGGGGGGATGCGCCTGATCCAGGAACCGGCCGCTCGCCCAGAAGTGATCATGCCAGTCGATGATGCGCCCCCGTCCTCGCTGCCCCAGACGCAAAAAAGCCCGGGTGGCGTGAACCACTCGAGCCTTGCAAACTGGTGTCCCCTAGATCTGCACGCTCTCCGAATAAGATCAGACGACTCCTGGACAAGAAGGCACGGGCAAACCATGGGACGCCGCCGCAAGAACGAACTCGGGGATGTCTTCGAAGTGCTGGCCATGCTGCCCTGGTGGGCGTCGCTCATCGCCGCCGTGCTGAGCTACGTCTTCCTGCACGCACTGGCCAGGCCGCCCGTCGTGGCGTCGGGCGCCGACGCCGCGAAGCAGCTTGCTCCCGTGATGGTCCACGCCGTCATCGCAGGCGCCGCAGTCTTCGGCCAATACCTCGTGCCGATCCTTTGCCTGATTGCCGCGGCCATGTCGATGTTCAAGCGGCGACAGGGTCGTGAACTCGCCAGCCGGGTGGCCACCGCGCCCGCGGCCGCCGCGCTCGACGCGATGAGTTGGCAGGATTTCGAGCGACTGGTCGGCGAGGCGTTCCGCCAGCGCGGCTACAGCGTTGTTGAAACCGGGCGCGGCGGAGCCGACGGCGGCGTGGATCTGGTTCTGCGCAAGGGCCAAGAGGGGTCGTCTCAGAAAACGGAAAATAAAGCACGCTAAGCGTGCGTGGAGGCTGGCACCCAGCGGTACAGCGTCGGAATGGACACGCCGAGGTTCTTGGCCACGTCCTTGGGCGGCACCCCGCTGGCC
>JAKAHP010000045.1 GCA_021825505.1 Pseudomonadota bacterium | reverse complement strand
ATTCGCCGCGCATCCTTCGTCAACCGCCATGGGGCGTCCTCCCCGTCCATTGCCCGAGCCGCGCCGCACGGCGCAGCCGTTGCCCGCAGCCGACGACGTGCTGCGTGCGCTGCACGCCGTGCTCGCGCCGCTGGTGCGCGTGCTGCTGGCCAGCGGCATCGACTACACGCGGCTGGCCGCCGAGCTCAAGCCGCTGTTCGTCGAGCAGGCGCGGCTGGAACTGCTGCGCGGCGGTCAGCGCGATACCGACTCGGCGATCAGCGCGCTCAGCGGCGTGCACCGCAAGGACATCCGCAACTGGCGTCGCGACGGCCTCAGCGGCCGCATCGCGCAGGAGGTCTCGGTCAGCAGTCAGGTGTTCGCGCGCTGGACGCAGGATCCGCAGTACCGCGACCGCAGCCGGCGCCCACGCGCGCTGCCGCGCTCGGGGCCCGCACCGTCGTTCGACACGCTGGCGCGCACGGTGACGCAGGACGTGCACCCATACACCATCCTGACCGAGCTGCTGCGGCTCGGTCTGGTGCAGGTGCAGAAAATCAAGGGTGTGGAAACCGTGGTGCCGCACCGCGAAGGTTTCGTGCCGCCGGCCGGCTCGCGCGAGTTGCTCGAGCTGTTCGGCGCCAATCTGTCCGACCACGCGTCGGCCGCAGTCGGAAATCTGCTCGGCGCAGCGCCGATGCTCGAGCAGAGCGTGTACGCGCAGGGCATCACCGAGGAGTCGGCGGCGGCGCTCGCCGAGCTGGCGCGCAAGCTGTGGGCACAAGCGCGCGCCGAGATGATCGCCGAGGCGACGCGGCGCTACGACGCCGATCGCGCCCGCGACGACGCCACCTGCCGCATGCGCTTCGGTGCCTATTTCTGGGCGCCGCTGGACGAGCCGGCGGCACGCCTCGAGCGCGCCGCCGACGAGGGAGACGATTGTGAATGAACATCGATGGCTGCGCCGGCTCGGCTGCGGCCTCGCCACCGCATTGACCCTGGCTTCGTGCGGCGGGGGCGGCGGCGGGCTGGCCTCGGCCGGCGGCGGCGTGGGCACTGGCGGCACCGGCATCAGCTACGGCACCGTGACCGGCTTCGGCAGCATCGTGCTCGACGGGCAGGCCTACAGCAGCGCCACGCCCTATTACTACGAGGACGGTGTCCAGGGCAGCGACACGCAGCAGGCAGCCACCGCGGTCGAGCTCGGCGACCGCCTCAGCGTGCAAATCGACGCGTCGGGCAACCCGACCACCGTGGTCATCGAGCCCGAGCTGATCGGCACAGTCGGCAAGATCTCGTCGAACGGTTTCACCGTCAACGGCGTGAACGTGATCGTCAACAACGGCAATGCCGGGGCGCCGACGACCTACTACGCCGGACTCGATGGCCTGTCCAGTCTGGTCGCTGGAACCCAGGTCGAGGTGCACGGCGCTTTCGGCCTGGACGCGGGCGGACAGCCCTATGTGCAGGCCACGCTGGTGCAGCAGTTGCCGTCGACCAACCAGGCGGTGCGCATCACCGGATTGGTCAGCCAGCTCGGCGCGTCGAGTTTCGTGGTCGACGGCATCACCGTGAACTACAGCGCTTCGACTTCGCTGGCGCCCAGCGGTGTCGCGCTGGCCGACGGCGAGCTGGTCAACGTCTGGAGCGCGTCGCCGATCGCGGCGAACGCGATCAGCGCGGGCGCGATCCGCATCCGCACGCTGCAGGGGCAGTCCGGACAGGCGCGCATCGCCGGGCTGGTGGCGCAATTGCAGGGCACGCGCTTCAGCGTCTCGGGCGTCCCCATCGACGCCAGCGCGGTCGCGGCCAGCGCCGCCGCGCTGCACCTTGGCGACTACGTCGTCGTGCAGGGCAGCATCGCCGCGGCCAGCGGCGTCGTGCAGGCCACGTCGATCAGCGGCTACGCCAGCACCATCGAGCTCAAGGGCACCATCACCGGTTACGTCGGCACCTCGAACTTCCTCGTGCGCGGCGTTCCGGTCGACGCGTCGGCGGCGACGTTCAGCAGTGGCGCGGCGGCCAGCCTGGGCAACGGCGTCTACGTCGATCTGGTCGGCATGATCGCCGCGGGCCAGTCCAACACGTTCAACACGGTCAGCGCGACCAGCGTCGCCGTGCTCGCCAGCGCCCCCGACGGCGGCACGGCCGATTACCGCGGCACGATCGGCGCGGTGACCTCCGGCGGCTTCACGCTGAACTACAGCGAGGACGGCACGGCGCAAAGCGTCGCGGTAGCGCTGGCCGGCAATGTGCAGTACAGCAACGGTACTGCGACCGCGCTGGTGGCGGGGGCCGCGGTCGAGGTCGAGGGTACGGTCGGCAGCAGCGGACTGACCGCGTACAGCGTCTCTTTCGTCAGCGCCCCGTCGGGCAGCGGCGGCACCGCGTCGAGCAGCTACGAGACTTCGGGGCTGGTCTACAACTACGACAGCACCGCTGGCACTTTCGTGGTGAACGGATTGACGATGACGCTCGTCTCCGGCAGTCAGGTGTCGGGCACGCTGCAGAACGGTGTCAAGGTCGACGTGAACTTCACCCAGGCGGGGAGCGTGAATCAGGTCCAGAGCGTCTCGATCGATCATTGAACGCAATGCGGACGAATCCGGTGCTGTCGGGCAAGCGCCCTTGCGCGGCGGGCGTTGCGTGACTTAGTTCACGTTTGCGCCGCTGGCGCGCCGCTGCGGGCTTGGCGCGCGCGGTATCGCCCCGGACAATGCAGGCCAGCGGTGCGCATGGCGCGCGCCGCGAGTCCGGAGACCGATCGATGCTCGGAGCAACCGGGGCGGCCGAGCTTCGCCTGACGCGGCTGCTCGAATTCAACAGCCTGCTCGCCCAGATCAATCATGCGATCAGCGTGCACGACGCCGAGGAGGCCTTGCTGCAGGCGGTGTGCGATCTTGCCGCGCGCGATGCGCATCTGGCGCTGACCTACGTCGCTCGCCCGGGCTCCGACGGCCTGTTCCGCTTCGTCGCTGCAACCGGTCGCGTGGAGGCGCTCGACGGCGTGCGCATCAGCGTCGACGCCGCCGACCCGCTGGGGCGCGGCAGCGTCGGGCGCTGCTGGCGCGACGGCGTCGCGCAATTCCACGATGCCTACGCCGCCGAGGCCACGCTGGAGCCTTGGCACGCGCATGCGCTCAAGCACGGCCTGCGCTCGGCCGCCGCGCTGCCCTTGCGCCGCGGCGGCGTGATGTGGGGCGTGCTCGCGGTCTATCACGAGCATGAAGCGGTGTTCGACCCCGAGCTGCAGCGCCTGCTCGGTCAGCTCGCGCTCGACGTCTCGCGCGGACTCGATCGACTCGAGCTGCTCGGCCGTGAGAAGCGCAGTCGAGCGCTGCGCGAGAGCCTGCTCAACAACGCGCTGGTGGGCATCGTGATGACGCGCGGACGCCGCATCGTCGATGCCAACGCGCATTTCGCCGCGATGCTCGGGCGTGACTCGCCGCGCGAGCTGATCGGTCGCGAGACGCGCGCGCTGTATCCGGACGATGCATCGTTCGAGCGCGTCAAGTCGATCTACGGCGAGCTGTACCAGACCGGATCGGCGCAGCTCACCAGCGCGGTGCTGCGCACCCGCGCCGGCTCGATCATCAATTGCGACCTGTCGGCCAATATGGTGCGCGAGGCCGGGCACCGCCTCGTCGTATGGACCGTGGTCGACGTGACCGAACGCGATCGCCTGCAGAAGCAGGTCGCCTACGAATCGCTGCACGACACGCTCACCGGCCTGGCCAACCGGCGCGCCTTGCGCCGCGAGCTGCCACGCATCCTGGCGCGCGCGCAGCGCCACGACCGCGTCGTCGCGCTCGGCCTGATCGACCTCGATGATTTCAAGCCGGTCAACGACACCTTCGGTCATGGCGCCGGCGACCGCCTGCTGTGCGAGCTTGCCGCCCGCCTGGGCGCGCGGCTGCGCGCCGGCGACCTGCTGGTGCGCCTGGGGGGCGACGAGTTCGTCGTGGTGTTCGAGGATCTTGATCCGGCACGTCCGGTCGAGCAGCTCGAGCACGCGCTGCAGCGCCTGCACGAGGCGGTGGCGACGCCGTTCGTGATCGGCGGGCGCGACGCGGCGGAAGTCGGCATGACCATGGGCGTGGCGCTGTATCCGCAGGATGCGCGCGATCCCGACACGCTGATCCGCCAGGCCGACGCCGCGATGTACCAGTGCAAGCAGCGCAAGCACGCGCGCAGCCAGTGGTGGGGGCTGGTCGCGCAAGCGGCCGCGCCCAGCGAGCCGGAGTCCGACGGTGACGCCTTCGACGCTCCCGCGCAGGCCCTGCTGGCGCGCGCGCAGCGCCAGATCAGCGCGGCCGGCCTGCGCTTCGCCGAGCAGTTCTACGCCGAGCTCGAGCGCGATGCGGCGCCCGCGGCCGTTCTGCGCACCTTGACCCCCGAGGAGCGCACGCGCTTGCTGCAGCGCCAGGCCGCGCATCTGCAGTTCCTGCTCGACCCGTCGACCTCGCGCGAGGCGATCCGCCAGCGCGCGCGCCATCTCGGCCTGGTGCACGCGTTGACCGGGGTCAACGGCGCGTGGCTATCGCGGGCGCACAGTCTGTATCGCAGGTTGCTCGCCGAGCAGCTGAACCAGGTGGCGCTGGGCGCGCGCGAGCGACTGCGCACCATGTTCGTCGCCGATGCCAGGCTGCAGGAGGATGTTCAGGTTGAACTCGAGGTCGAAGGGGCCACCACCGCCGCTTACCTTGATCTGCTGGCGGCTCCGCTGCCGTCGCCCGGCGCTCGCTGGGCCGACGTCAGCGAGACCTCGCTGACCGAGCTGGGGGCCTTGCCCGGCATGCTGGCGGTGCTGCTGCTGCGGCTGCGCCCGGATGGCGTGCTGGCGGTCGAACGCAGCGCCGGGCCGCGTGCACGCGCGCTGGCCGAGCTGCTGCAGACCCCGGGGCGCGAGGCCGTGCTCGACGCACGCTCGCCGCGCGGGCAGGGCGCGAGCGCGCAGGCCTGGCGCACGCTGCGCATCGAGAGTTCGGCGTCGTTGACGCAGGATCCGCGCTATCGCGGCTGGTTCGCGCTGGCCGAGGGCGCCGCCACGCAGGGCCTGCGCGCCAGCCTGAGCGTGCCGCTGGTCGACGCCGCCGGCACGGCCGTCGGCCTGCTGGCGTGCTTCGGCGAATGGCCCAACCAATTCGAATCGCCGGTGATGCGCCAGTTCGCGCGCGGGCTGAAGTCGCGCTGGGAGCAACTCTGGGGCTTGTGCAGCGCGCCGGCGCCGGTGATCGCGCAGGATCAGGCGCACGCCTATCGGTCGCGGCTGTTCGAGGGCGGATTGCGCATGCATGTGCAGCCCATCATCGATCTCAACGACGGCCGACTGGTCAAGGTCGAGGCGCTGGCGCGATTGGCGATGCCCGACGGCAGCGTCGTGCTGCCGGCGCAGTTCCTGCCGCTGCTGGGCAGCGCCGAGCTCGATCGCCTGTTCGAGCTCGGCCTCGACCAGTCGCTCGAGCAGCTGGCACGCTGGGACGAGGCCGGCCTCGCGGTGCAGTTGTCCTTGAACCTGGCGCCGTGCACACTGCACGACGGTTGCGCGCGCAGCGTCGATGCGCTGCTGCGCCGCCACCGCGTCGCGCCGCAGCGCCTGTGTCTGGAACTGCTCGAGGGCGAGCGCCTCGACACGCCCGAGCAGGCGCATGAGATCGAACGGCTGCGCGCACTCGGCGTGCAGCTCGCGATGGACGATCTGGGCACCGGCTACAGCAGTCTGCAGCGGCTGTCGCAGCTGCCGTTCGACGCGATCAAGATCGACCGCAGCCTGTTGCAGCAGCTGCCCGAGCGGCCGCTGTCGACCCTGGCGCTGCTGGACGCGATGGTGCGCATGGGGCGCGACGTCGGCGTCGAAGTCGTCGTCGAGGGGCTCGAGAACGACGCCGAGATCGAGGTTGCGCGCGCGCTCGGCGTCGATCGCGGGCAGGGCTGGGCGATTGCGCGACCGATGCCGGCCGAGGCCTTGCTCGACTGGCATGCGGCGCGTGGCGCCGGCGGTCTCGACGGCGGCGTGCGCCATGCGCTGGGCGCGCTGGCCTGGTACTGGAACCTGCGGCGCGGGGGCGTCGCAGCGCCCGACGCAGCCGTGCTGCGCGAGCATCTGCGCGAGCGCGCGGCAGCCGAGCCGCAGGCCGCGGCGTGGTTGCAGCAGCTCGAGCGCGGCGAGGCCGACGCGGTGCAGCTGCAGCGCTGGCTGCTCGATCGCGTGCAGCGGCTATGATGCGCTGCTGAGCCCGGCGCGGCCTGTCACGCCGTGTGCTGGAACCCTCCACGATAGCGAGGCGGGCATGGACCAGAACCGCGCGGATGGTGATCACGATGGCGACCCCCTGCACTGGCTGCCCGATCAGCCTGGCAGCGCGTGGGCGGCGCGCATCGTCGACGCCGCCCCGGTCATCATCCTGATTCTCGACGACGACGGTCGCATCGTGTATTTCAACGCCTACTTCGAGCAACTCAGCGGTTGGGCGCTGGACGAAGTGCGCGGCGCCGACTGGGTCGAGCACTTCATTCCGCCGCGCCTGCGTGCCCGGATCGCGCAGCTGCGCCAGCGTGCGCAGGCGGGTCAGCGCACGCGCGGCCACGTCAATGCGGTGCTCACGCGCAGCGGCGGCGAGATCGAGATCGAGTGGCACGACCAGTGTCTGGACGACACTCCAGGCATGCGTCATGGCCTGGTCGCGGTCGGCCTCGACGTCTCGCAGCGCGAGCGCGCGGTGCGTGAGATGCAGCTCAGCGAAGAGGGCTATCGCAGCGTGATCGAGACCATGCCCGACGGTTTCTGGGTCGTGGACCTCGACGGTCGGCTGCTCGAAGTCAACGACGAATATTGCCGCATGTCGGGCTATGCTCGTGCCGAGCTGGTCGGCGCCGGCATCGGCCTGGTGGAGGCGATCGAGGACGCGGCCGCGACCGCCGCGCACATCGCGCGCGTCGAGGCGCAGGGCTTCGATCGCTTCGAGTCCCTGCATCGGCGCCGCGATGGCAGCCTGTGGCCGGTCGAGGTCACGGTCAGCATGAACCGGGCGCTGCGCCGGCAGTTCGTCTTCGTGCGCGACCTCAGCGCCATCAAGGCGGCCGCGGCCGAACGGCTCGCCGCCGAGCAGGCGATGCGCCACATGGCGTTTCACGACGCCTTGACCCAGTTGCCGAACCGTCGGCTGCTCGCCGACCGCATCGCGCAGGCGCGTGCGGCGCTGGCCCGGCATGGCGGCCACGGTGGCGTGCTGTTCGTCGACCTCGACGACTTCAAGCGCGTCAACGATCGCCACGGACACGACGCCGGCGACGCGCTGCTGGTCGAGGTCGCGCAGCGCCTCAAGGGGGTGGTGCGCGCGCACGACACGGTGGCGCGCATCGGTGGCGACGAATTCGTCGTGATGCTGGCGCAGCTGCCGGCGGAGCGCGCGGCGGCGCACGCCGTGCTCGACGACGTCGCGCGCAAGCTGGACCTGGCGATCGCTGCGCCGGCACGGCTGGGCGGGCGCACGGTGCGTTGCCGCGCGAGCCTGGGCGGCACGCTGTTCGGCGCGCGCGACGACCTCGACGCGATCCTGGTGCGCGCCGACGCCGAGATGTACGCGGCGAAGGCGGCACGCAAGCGCGCCGCCGACCCGTTGCCGCCGGCATGAGCGCGCCGAACGACGTCGTCAGCACGCTGCCGCGGCTGGTCGTGGTCGGCGGCTCGGCCGGCTCGCTGGGCGCGTTTCGTGAGTTCGTCGAGGCGCTGCCGCGCCCCTGCGGCGCCGCGTTCGTGCTGATCCAGCACCGCAGCGCCGAGGGGCCCGGCCACTTCGGCGCGCTGATCGGCAAATGGTCGCCGTTGCCGGTGCGCGAGATCGCCGCCGGCGAGCGTCTCGAGGCCGGGCGCGTCCACATCTGCCCGCCGGTGTGCGCACTGGCGCTCGACGGTGATCGTTTCGTGCTGCGCGAGGCGCCGCCCGAGCGTTTCCACCCGATCGACGAGGCCTGCGCGGCATTCGCCGCGGCGGGTCGCCCGATCGGGCTGGTCGTGTTATCGGGGACGGGGCACGACGGCACCGCCGGCGCGCGAGCGGTGCACGCCGCAGGCGGCGTGGTCGCGGCGCAGGACGCCGCCAGCGCGGCCTTCGACGGCATGCCGCGCAGCGTGCGCGAGGCCGGCCTGGCCGACCACATCGGTGCGCCGGCGGCGCTGGCGCGATTGCTCGCGGCCTGGGGCAGCGGTGTCGAGCTGGCCAGTCCCGGTGGCGCGGTCGCGCGCCGCGAAGCCCAGCTCGAACTGCTGCTGGCGCTGCTGCAGCAACGGCTCAACCGCGATTTCCGTGAATACAAGCGCGCGACGCTGGCGCGGCGCGTCGAGCGCCGCATCGGCATTCTCGGCCTTGACGGCCTCGACGCCTACATGCAGCGCGCCGGTGCCGATCCGACCGAGTTGGCGCAGCTCGGCCGCGACCTGCTGATCGGCGTGACCGCGTTCTTCCGCGACCGCGAGGCCTTCGAGTTGCTGGCGCGCGAAGCGGTGCCGGGCTTGTTCGCGGCGCGCGATGACGGCGACGCGGTGCGCGCCTGGATCGCCGGTTGTTCGAGCGGCGAGGAGGCGTATTCGATCGGCATCGTGCTGCTCGAGCAGTTGCGCCGGCACGGCGGCGGCGCGGTGAAGATCTTCGCCACCGACCTCGATGCTGCAGCGCTCGACGTCGCCCGCGCCGGGCATTACCCGCGTGCCGCGCTGGCCGGACTGCCGCAGGAGTGGGTCGAGCGCTATTTCGACGCCGACGAATCGGGCTGGCGGGTGCGCAAGGAGCTGCGCGAGGCCATCGTGTTCGCGCGCCACAATCTGATCAGCGACCCCCCATACTCCAAGCTCGACCTGGTCGTGTGCCGCAATGTGCTGATCTACCTGAACCGCACGATGCAGCGCAAGGTGCTCAGCGTGTTCCATTTCGCACTGAACCCCGGCGGCGTGCTGTTCCTCGGCAAGGCGGAGACGCCCGGCAATGTCGAGCGCCATTTCGAGACGCTGTCGAAGACCTGGCGCATCTACCGGCGCACCGCGGCCAAGTCGGTGCGCATGCCCGAATTGCCGATGGCCACGCGCGTGTCGGCGGCAGGTCTCTACGCCGGCGACGAGCCGCGGCTGCGCGCGGGCAGCTGGATCGACCAGGACGCGATCCACGCGCGCCTGCTCGAGCGCCACGGCATCGCGCAGCTGCTGGTCAACGCCAAGGGCGAGATCACCTACATGACCGGTGATCTGTCGCCCTACCTGCGCTTTCCCAGCGGGCGCCCGTCCAGCGATCTGTTCGAGGTGGTGCGCGCCGACTACGCGATGGCCTTGCGGCTGGCGATGCTCGACGCGCGCCGCATGCGCCAGCGCCGCGTCGTCAACGTGCTGGACGAGGGGGACGGTGCGGGCGAGGCGGCGGCAGGCCGCGGCGTGCGCATCGAGGTCACCCCGTTCGGCGGCCCCGAGCGCGAGTGGATGCTGGCGATCGCGTTCAGCGGCATGTCGCGCGACGAGGCGATCACGCTGACCCCGGACGCCAATGCCAGCCGCTGGGCGCTGGAGCAGCTCAACCAGGAACTGCTGGCCACGCGTGACGACCTCACGCGCACCATCGAACAGGCACGGGTGTCGAGCGAGGAAATGCGCGCGGCCAACGAGGAAGTCCTCGCGATGAACGAGGAGCTGCAGTCGACCAACGAGGAGCTGGAGAGTTCCAAGGAGGAGCTGCAGTCGCTCAACGAGGAACTGCTGACGACCAACGCCGCGCTGGACGCCAAGGTCGCCGAGATCGAGGCGCTCAACGCCGACCTGCGCAATCTGCTCGACGCGTCGCTGATGCCCAAGGTGCTGCTCGACCGCGCCGGGCGCATTCGCCGCTTCACCCCGGCGTGCAGCCAGCTGATGCGCATTTCCGAAGCCGACCTCGGCCGCGCGCTCGAGGACGTGGTGCTGCTGTTCACGGGCGCGCACCTGGGCGAGGACTTCGCCGCGGTGCTGGCGGGCGACAGCGCGCCGGTGCGCGAAGTCGGCGTCGGCGGCGAGCGCTGGTATCTGCAGCGCACGCTGCCGTATCGCAATGCGCGCGGCGACATCGAGGGGGTGGTGCTGACCTTCGCCGACATCAGTCAGCTCAAGGCCTCGCAGCAGCAGCTGGCCGAGCGCGCGCAGCGCCTGCAGTGGCAGTCCGATCTGCTGGCGCGTGCCGCGCCGGTGATCGGGCGCGACCTCGACGACCGCATCATCTACTGGAACCAGGGCGCCGAGCAGTTGTATGGCTGGAGCGAGGCCGAGGCGCTGGGCCGCGTCGGCCACGTGCTGCTGCAGACCGGGTTCAGCCAGTCGCACGAGGCGATTCGCGCCGAGTTGCTGGCGCGTGGCAGCTGGCGCGGCGAGTTGCAGCACCGCACCAAGGACGGACGCCAGCTCAGCGTCGACAGCCGCTGGTCGCTGTACTGCCCGCAGGGGCAGCAGGCGCAGGCGGTGGTCGAGGTCAATGCCGACATCACGCAGCGCAAGGAAGTGCTCGCCGAGCTGAAGAAGAGCGAGGCGATGCTGCACACGATGATCGACTGGACCTACAACCTCGAGTACTGGATCGGGGTCGACGGCAAGCCGGTCTACGTCAGCCCGTCGGTCGAGCGCATCACCGGCTACGGCGCCGACGAGGTGATGGCCAACCCGGCCCTGCTCGACCTGATCGTCGAGCCGGCCGACGCGCACGCCTGGTCGAACCACGTGATGCGCTACGTCAGGGAGCAGAATCCGGAGCCCAGCGAAATCAGCCTGCGCATCACCCGCCGCAATGGCGAGCAGCGCTGGGTCAGCCATTTCTGCCGCGCGGTGTACGACGAAGCCGGGCGCTACATGGGGAGGCGCGTCACCGTACGCGACATCACCGAGCAGCGTCGCGCCGAGGAGCAGATCCGCGAGCTGGCGTATTTCGACCCGCTGACGCGGTTGCCGAACCGACGGCTGCTGATGGACCGCCTCGGCCAGGCGCTGGTCGCGAGCGAGCGCAGTGGCGAGTTCGGGGCCGTGGTGATGCTCGACCTCGACCATTTCAAGGAACTCAACGATACCCGCGGCCACGAAGCCGGCGATCGCCTTCTGGTCGAGGTCGCGGCGCGCCTGGGCGGCTGCGTGCGCCTCGAGGACACGGTGGCACGGTTGGGCGGCGACGAGTTCATCGTGATGCTCGAAGGGTTGGGGCGCAGCGCCGACGTCGCCGAAGCCGAAGTCGAGCAGATCGCCGAGAAGGTCCGCGCGCGACTCGCCGAACCCTACGCCATCGGCCCTGGCGGCGGCGATGCCTTCGACGGCAGCGCCAGCCTCGGCGTCACGCTGTTTCGCGGGCGCGCGGTCTCCGCGGAGGTCTGCCTGAAGCAGGCCGACATCGCGCTCTACCAGGCCAAGGACGCCGGGCGCAATGCTGTGCGCTATTTCAACCCCGCGATGCAGGCGGCGGTGGAGACGCGCGCGGCCTTGCAGTCGGCGATCCGGCGCGGCATCGAGCGCGGCGAGTTCACGCTGTTCTACCAGCCCCAGGTCGACGCCGCAGGCGTCGTGATCGGCGCCGAGGCGCTGCTGCGCTGGGTGCGCACCGACGGCACGCTGCTGCTTCCCGGGGCATTCATCGCGGCGGCCGAAGCGAGCGGGCTGATCGTCGAGCTCGGCCGCTGGGCGTTGCGCGAGGCGTGCGCGCAACTGCGCGCCTGGGGCGAGCAGGCGGCGACGCGCGAGCGCACGATCTCGGTCAACATCAGCGCGCGGCAGTTCTACCGCAAGGACTTCGTCGACGACGTCGTCGCGGCGCTCGAGCACAGCGGCGCCGACCCGGCGCGCCTGCGCCTGGAGTTGACCGAAAGCGTCGTGCTCGAGCACCTCGACGACGCGGTCGGCACGATGCGCGAGCTGATCCGGCGCGGCGTGACGTTCTCGCTCGACGATTTCGGCACCGGCTATTCGTCGCTTTCGTACTTGAAGCGCCTGCCGGTGCGTGAAGTCAAGATCGATCAGTCTTTCGTGCAGGACATGACCGACGACCCGAACGACATGGCGATCGTGCGGGCCATCCTGGCGATGGCGCGCGCGCTGAACCTCGACGTCGTCGCCGAAGGCGTCGAGCATCAGGCGCAGCACGCCTTGCTGCTGCAGGCCGGCTGCGCGATGTTCCAGGGCTTCCTGTTCGGCCGGCCGCTGCCTTGCGCGCAGTGGCCGCAGAGCTGACGCGCCGCGCGCCGCGAATGACGCTGCGCTGCCGCGTCGCTGACACGCGCGCACGCTCTCACTGCCTAGACTGAGGCGGCGCGCCGCCACGGCGTGGGAGATCACCATGAATCGACGAAGCCTGCTGGCGGCTGCGGCGCTGGCGCCCTGGAGCATCGCGCACGCAGCCGCGACGCCGCCGGCCGAGGGCTGGCGCGAGGTGCCGGCACCGCAGCCGGTGGACGATCCATCCCGACTGATCGTCTCCGAGTTCTTCTGGTACGGCTGCGGCCATTGCGCCGTGCTCGACCCCAAGCTGCAGGCATGGGCGTCGCGCCATCGTGCGCGCGTCGATCGCGTGCCGATGGCGTTCACGTCGCGCTACGAACCGCAGCAGCGCCTGTATTACACGCTGCTTGCGCTGGGGCGCGTCGATGCGCTGCAGCAGCGTGTGTTCGACGCCGTGCGGCGCTCGCATCGCCAGTTCGAGGGGCGCGATGCGATCGTCGACTGGGCAGCGCAGCAGGGCGTGCCGCGCCAGGCCTTCGCCGACGCCTACGACTCGTTCGCGGTCGGTCACCAGGTACGTCGCGCCGATCAGCTGGCACAAAGCTACGGGATCGACGCGGTGCCGTCGCTGGTGGTGCAGGGCCGTTGGCTGGTTGTGCCGGGGACGCCGGCGACGCGCACCACCGAGCAGCTGTTCGCGGTGCTCGACCGGCTCGCGCAGCGCGTCGCCGCCCAGCAGCAGCGCGCGGGCTGACGCCGCGCTCAGGCGGTGTCGAGCGCGCGCAACTTGCGCCACAAGGTCGTGCGCCCGATGCCCAGGCGCGCGCAGGCCTCAAGGCGGTTGCCGCCGCATTCGGCGAGCACGCGCTCGATCGCGTCGCGCTCGGCGCGCGCGGCAAGCTGGCGCGCGCTGGCCGCGGGCGTGTCCGTCGTGCTCGCAGCCAACTCGGGCAGCAGCTCGGCCGGCGCGGCGCCGGCACACACCACACGCTCGATCATGTTCTCGAGCTCGCGCACGTTGCCTGGCCAGTCGTAGCCGCGCGCGCGCTGCAGCAGCGCGTGCAGCGCGGCGCTCGGCGCGCTGCCATGACGGGCGCTGAGCTTGTCGAACAGATGCACCGCGAGCAGTTGCAGGTCTTCGGCGCGTTCGCGCAGCGCGGCGAGCTCGAGGCGCAGGATGTTGAGCCGGTAGTAGAGGTCACGACGAAACGCTCCGGCGGCGATGCGCTCGTTCAGGGCGCGGTGCGTCGCGGCGATCACGCGCACGTCGATCGGCGTCGGCTCGGTCGCGCCGACGCGCAGGATCTCGCGCTCCTGCAGAACGCGCAGCAGTCGCGTCTGCAGCGACGCCGGCATTTCGCCGATCTCGTCGAGAAACAACGTGCCGCGGTGCGCGGCCTCGAACAGGCCGATCTTGCCGGCCTTGCGCGCACCGGTGAATGCTCCCTCTTCGTAGCCAAACAGCTCGCTCTCGAGCAGCGCCTCGGGAAAGGCCGCGCAATTCACCGCGACGAAGGGTTGGTGCGCGCGGCGGCTGGCGGCATGGATGCCCTGCGCGAACAGCTCCTTGCCGGTACCGCTTTCGCCGACGATCAGCACCGTGGCTTCCGACACCGCGTAGCGTGCCGCGAGGCGGCGCGCTTCGCGCATCGACGCGCTGTCGCCGACGATGTCGTCGAGCCGGTAGCGTGCGCCGCGCGCGGTGCTGCGCGCGCGCAGACTGCGCTCGGCGCGCTGGATCGACGCCGGATCCTGGCAGGTCAGCACCGCGCCGGTGGTCACGCCGCGCTCGTGGATGCCGCGACGGCTCAGTACCACGGTACGCCCGCCGAGCCGCGCCACTTCGTCGGTGTCCTCGATGCCGTCGCGCAGCGTGCGCTGCAAGGACAGCTCGGGCGCGAGTTCAACGAGGCGACGGCCGA
>JAKAHP010000365.1 GCA_021825505.1 Pseudomonadota bacterium | reverse complement strand
CCGCGCGCCGTGCGGCGGCGGCGATCCGCGACCCCGATCCGGTGATCTTCTTCGAGCCCAAGCGCATCTACCGCCAGTACAAGGAAGAGGTGGCCGACGACGGCGAGGCGCTGCCGCTGGACGTCTGCTTCGTGCTGCGCGACGGCCGCGACGTCACCCTGGTGACCTGGGGCGCACAGGTGAAGGAGACCCTCGAGGCCGCCGACGCGCTGGCCGCCGAAGGCATCAGCGCCGAGGTGATCGACGTCGCCACGCTCAAGCCGCTGGACTTCGACACCATCGCCGAATCGGTGGCCAAGACCGGCCGCTGCGTGATCGTGCACGAGGCGCCGCGCACCGCGGGCTTCGGCGGCGAAATCGCCGCGCGCCTGGCCGAGCACTCCATGTACGACCTGCGGGCGCCGGTGGAGCGCGTCACCGGCTACGACACCCACATCCCGCTGTTCCGCCTGGAGATGAAATACCTGCCCAGCGTGGAGCGCATCGTCAGCGCGGCCAGGCGCACGCTGGCGGTGTGAGCCAGGCGAGCGGAAAATCGGATCGTGCCGCGGCTGCTCTTTCTGCTCACAGCGCTCATTTGTCATCATCACAGACCCTTCGCTCACGCTCAGCTCATTTGTCATCACCACAGACCCTTCGCTCACGCTCAGGGTGACAACTTCGTTGTCATCCTGAGGTCGCAGGCCGAAGGATCTCAGCCTCAGGACCATAGCCGAGATTCTTCGCTGCGCTCAGAATGACAGCTGCTTGTCCCGCTAACCGCCCATCCAGGGAATCGCACCATGGCCGACATCAAGACATTCCATCTCCCCGATCTCGGTGAAGGCCTGCCCGACGCGACCATTGTCGAGTGGCTGGTCAAGGAGGGCGGCACGGTGCGCCTCGACGAACCGCTGGTGTCGATGGAAACCGCCAAGGCCGTGGTCGAGGTGCCCTCGCCCTACTCCGGCAAGCTGGTGAAGATGCACGGCGGCAACGGCGATGTGATCACCACCGGCGCGGCGCTGGCCGAGTTCGAGATCGACCCCAGGCTGCCGCAGCGCGCCGACGCCGAGGCGACCGGCCACCACCACGGTCCGGCCAAGCCCGCCGCCGCCCACGGCGCGGGCACCAAGGCAGCGCACAACGGCGATCAGGTCGTGGCTTCCGACGACGGCGGCCAGATCAGCGCCGGCGGCGCGAAGCCCGCCAGCAGTGATGCCGGCACCGTGGTCGGCGCCATGCAAACCTCCGACAGCGTGCGCAGCGACGCCGTGCTCGCCGTCGGCGGCGTCAAGGCGGTGCCGGCGGTGCGCGCACTGGCGAAGAAACTGGGCGTCGATCTCGGTCGCGTGCGGCCCAGCGGCGCCGAGGGCGTGGTGACGATGAACGATGTCAAGCAGGCCGCGGCCAGCGGCAGCGCCACCGCCGTTCCCTCTCCCGTCGGGAGAGGGTGGCGCGCAGCGCCGGGTGAGGGTACGCCGCGCGCCGAACCCTCACCCCCTGCCCCTCTCCCGAGGG
Source organism: Pseudomonadota bacterium (assembly GCA_021825505.1). Classification (GTDB taxonomy): domain Bacteria; phylum Pseudomonadota; class Gammaproteobacteria; order Burkholderiales; family Burkholderiaceae_C; genus Thiomonas_A. The sequence continues at coordinate 1,565 of JAKAHP010000365.1, read as the reverse complement.
GAGAGGGGAGAACAACACTCTCCGCCGCCGGCAAGCCGGTGCGCACCGCGCCGCCGACGCACGCCGGCGCGCTGGGCCAGCCCGAACAGCTCAAGGGCATGCGCCGCACCATGGCGCGGGTGATGGCCGACTCGCACGCGCAGGTCGTGCCGACGACCATCGTCGACGATGCCGATCTGCATGCCTGGCAGCCGGGCAACGACATCACCGTGCGCCTGCTGCGTTCGCTGGTGGTGGCCTGCAAGACCGTACCGGCGCTCAACGCCTGGTTCGACGGCGCCAACCTGACCCGCACCCTGCATCCGCACGTCGACATCGGCCTCGCGGTCGATACCGACGACGGCCTGTTCGTGCCGGCCGTGCGCAACGCCGACCACCTCGACGCCGCCGGCCTGCGCGCAGCGGTCAACCGCGTGCGTACCCAGGTGCTGGACCGCTCGATCCCGGCCGGCGAGCTGTCGGGCTACACCATCATGCTGTCCAACTTCGGCATGTTCGCCGGACGCTACGCCACCCCGGTGATCGTGCCGCCCTGCGTGGCCATCATCGCCGCCGGCAAGCTGCGCCACGACGTCGTCGCCGTGATGGGCAGCATCGAGACGCACCGGGTGATCCCGCTGTCGCTGACCTTCGACCACCGCGCCGCCACCGGCGGCGAGGCCGCGCGGTTCCTCAAGGCAATGCTCGACGACCTGGCGCAGCCGCGCTGAGCGGCCATGCACCACAGCCGCCTGCATGCGCTGGTCATCGACTCTCGACGCCGACAGGTTGCGTTCAATCGATACGCCGGGTAGCCCGGATGGCGCCTCGTGAGAGGTGCAATCCGGGACCGGACCCAGCCTGATTCCCGGATTCCGCTGCGCTGCATCCGGGCTACGCGGTTTTCGTGTCCTGATCGCGAACGGGAACGAGCGGCGGCGAGCCGCGCATCAGCAACACTCAGCTGCGCCGACCGAACCGGCGCGCCAGCAGCGCCATGAGCAGCACGCCGACGAAGCCGCCGTAGGCGGCCAACGCCGCGAAAATGAACTTCCACATCGGGCCGTAGAGGGGCGCGGCGTCGGCAAAGGCGGTGAGCGAGAACGCAACGGCGACGATCGCGGCGAGAGCGAGCGCCGCTGCGTCGGGCCAGCGACTGCCAGCAACCGCATAGCGCCGGGCGCGCGCCCAGTAGGCCCAGCCCAGCACTGCCAGCCAGGGCGCGATCAGCAGCACACCCAGCAGACTCACGTGCCCAGCGCGTCGAGCGCGGCGATCAGCTTCTGCATCGTTGCATCGCGAACTTCGGCGCTGGCGTAGGGGCCCCCTTCGGCCAGCCGCTCGCGCGCGTACCAGAGCTCGAAGGCGTGGCCGCCGACGTGCTCGATCGCGCGCAGCTGCAGGCTTTGCGGCCCCCAGACGAAAGCCGCCGCGCCCCCGGATTTCTGCAGCACGCGGGTCCAGTCGGCGACGGCCTTGGGTGAATCGAACGGCACCGACAGCAGCAATTCCTCGCCATCGGCGGCCAGCAGTCGGAAATGGAAATGGCCGTCCTTCTCGCGGAAGGTGACGAAGCGGGCGCCGCG
>JAKAHP010000364.1 GCA_021825505.1 Pseudomonadota bacterium | reverse complement strand
TTCCGATCTGTGATCTGCGCCGCGGTCTTGGCAGGCTCCTGCATCGCGTCGATCGCGGTCTGCACCGCGGCGAGTTTGCCCGCGGCCAGCAGCGCGAGGCGAGCCTGCCGCATAGTGACTTCGCCGGGCACCGCCACTGGGTCCGCCACCTCCTCGATGTAGGCGCCGCTGGCGGGCGTCGGGTCAAGCCACACCTGGTCGATTGAGCGGAACACCGCACCATCGACGAAGATGGCCCTGGTCGATTGAGCGACCAGCACACCGGCGGCCGTCTTGAGTTGGTACATCAGAAGCCCCCGTAGCGGAAGACGCGCGCCGCGCCCGATGTCGAGTCGAGATGCAGGCCGACCTTGCCTGCCATCTTCAGAACGCTGAACAAGCCAGGATTGATGTTGCCGCCGTCGCTGATAACGTCGGCGACGGATGCGATGGCCGCGATTGATCCCGCGCCCAACTGGTAGACGCTGAAGCCGGAGGTGCTCATTGCCTCGAGCGCGGCGTATGCGTCGAACGTGCACGGCGGCGCGCCGGCGCCAGACTGGCCGGCGACAGCGACAGACGCCTCCAGAGTCGTCACGTTGCCGGAGACGCTGAGATTGGCCAAGACGCCGGCTCCGCTCGTGCTGGCACCGAACAGCGCGCAGAAGTACGCACCAACCTGGGTGAAAGCCACCTTGCCATCGATGGCCGCGCCGCCAACGGCAACACTTGCTTGCGGGCTGGGCGTCGTTCCGGAGATGTTCACCAAGCGGGCGGAGCCCGTGCCCGCGGCAAAGCCGGTGACGATCGAGCAACCGACCAGCACTTGGGTTGCTGACACCTTGATGCCGGCGACCAGCGATCCGTACGACGCGCTGATGGCGGCCACGGTGACGGCCGCAGCTACCGTCGGAGTCACCGCGGATGTCGTGACCACGCACATCCTGATGGCGACGGCCGTTTCGTCGTTCCACAGCACCAGCCACTTGTCGGTGTCGACGGCAACTACATCGATCGTCGCGAGTCCAGCAAGGCCGGAGTCACCAATCGATGGCGTCGAGCCACCAACGTTCACGCTCGTGCCAATCCCTTGCACAACAGCGACCCGGTTCTCCGTGGCCGAGAAGCGATAGCCAACCAGCACCTTGTCGCCAGCCACGTCGGCGGCGATGTCGCAGTAGCCGAGTTGAATTCCGCTCGTGGCGATCGTGATCGCGCACGTTGCCACCGTCGTGAGCGAGCCAGCCGAGACCGCGTTGCCGGACAGAGTGATACCGACCGCCGAGATGGTCGTGGTTGTCGCGACGATCAGCAAGTAGCCGCCGGTGACCACGAACAACTTCATCCAGACCGGCGATGCCACGGCGACGTTGACGACGGAGCCGGCGGTCACATCGGATCCGGAGACCGCTGCCACGAACAAATCGATGCCAGAGGAGTCGAGGCACGCGCACAACGCGCGCGCGCTGTCGAGCTGCAGCGCATCCATCTGCGTCTTGGTCGCGCGCAGCGTCGTGCTCGCGCCCATGATGTAGCGTGACGACGGCAGGGCCGACAGTGTGCCGAATGTTGGTGCCCGTTTCCAGGTGCCGGCCGCCGTGCCGTTGTCGGTCAGTACCAACACAAGAGGGGTGGAGGATGCATTTCCGAGAAGCAGCGCGCCAGTCGCGTCAAACACCCCCTGGGTGTCGTTCGCGCCCGCAGGGGACACATGGAACGTTTCACCGTTGAACAGCGTTGTGGCGTCTGGCAACGTGACTGTTAGTCCTGCCGTGGCGGCAGTGATGTCGATCACACGATCTTCGGTGGTGATCGTCATCGAGGCGGCGACAGCAAGGTAGCCGGCGCCGGTACTGAGTTTGTGGTCCCACGCCTCGGTCCCGACGGCGCCGGCAGAGCGCAAGAACTTGCGACTCGTCGACGCGCTCTGCGCTGGAAACTTGAGCGCCCAGCCGTACACGCCGCCGCTCGCGGTCAGTACCTTGCCATCCTGGCCGACCGCCGACGGGACCAACGCGCCAGCCGCGCCGAGCACGTTCTGCACGTACTGCAGCGTCGCCCCCTTGTTCATAGTGGCCTCGGCCAGTGCCACGCTCGGCAGCAGCACGGATGTAGCACCCGTGAAGTCGACGACGCCCGTGAAGGTCGGGGACGCCGCCGGCGCGAGCAGGTCGACCTCGGCCTGCACCTCGTCGAAGCCCTCGGCCACCGCCTGGAACTGCTGCTCGACGGCCTGCGATCGGATCGTCGTGGTCGGGACCGGATCCAGGTTCTCGTTGTAAAAGCGGTTGGTCATCTCATCCTCGCTTGAGGTTTCTGTCGCTGAAGATGAGCGCGAGCGCCTTGATGGTGTGAGGCATTTCCTCGTCGCTATTCGAATAGAAGATCGGAGCCACGGCGTAGCCGCGGCCCACCATCTCGATGCGCTGCCGGGTCTCCGCGGCCGCGTCCCATCGAGACTGGTCGTAGCCGGTGATGTCCCACTGCCCGCCCTGGCCGATGAGTTCGAACGACTGCACGTGACTGGTCTCGACGTTCGGGTCGCCGTCGTCGAACTCCGCGCTGGTGTAGAGCGTGAAGCCGCTCTCGCTGGTGATCTCAACATCCGCCGCGCGGAACTGCTTGAACTGCATCGGCGAGCCGTTGTGCAGCGAGACCAGTTTCACGATGGCCTGGATCGGGTCGCCGTCGAAGGATCTCCCCACATCGGCCTCGTACACGAAGCCGTCGGCGTCACCGTAGAAGACGCGCGTCACGCCATCGACCTCGCCCGCGTACGCAATGCGGATGTCCTTGCCGTACTGCAGCTCGGTCCACAGCACGGCCCGATTGCCGTTCACCGGTGTGCCGCTGATCGCCGCGCCGTCCTCGAAGAAGCACCGGTAGCGCGAGAGCTTCGGGCTGAAGGCGCTGGCGGTCGGCGTGCGCTCGCGAGCGATCGGGTCGATCTCGCGGCTCAGCAGGTCCCACAGGAAGTTGCCGAACGACTGCGCCGGCCGGAAGAACCTGAAGCCCTGCGGGTCCTGTCCGATCGGTATGCCAGCATCCTGCAGCGTGTAGGCGTTCGCCCCCGCCTCGCGACTCAGGGTC
>JAKAHP010000363.1 GCA_021825505.1 Pseudomonadota bacterium | reverse complement strand
CTGTCCGGTCACTACCTGCACCCGCGCGACGTCGCGCAGCGCGAACACATGGCCGTCGGGCGCGCGCAGCGGCAGCGCGCCGATCTGCTGCGGCGTGCGGCGCAAGCGCGGCGGGATCCACACGCGCACGCCGACCATTTTCGGGTCCTGCTCCAGCGCCGTGGCGACGCTGCCGCCGATCAGCGTGCGCAGCTGGGCGCGCACCTGGCGCGCGTCGACCCCCTGCAGCGCCATGCGCGTCGGGTCGAGCGCGATGTCGAGCGCGTCGCCGGCCAGCTTGATGCCGTCGTTGACGTCGACGATGCCGGGAATCGCCGCGATCGCCGTCGCGGTGCGCCGCGCCAGTTGCGCGAGCTGGTGCGGGTCGTCGTCGAAGATCTTGATCTCGACCGGCTGCGGCACCGCGGTGAGGTCGCCGATCAGGTCCTCCATCAGCTGCGCCTCCTCGATGTCGACGCCGGGCACCTGGCGCTCGATGCGCCGCCTGACGTCGGCCATCACCGCGTCGATCGGGCGTCGCGGCAAGGGCTTCAGGCGCACGAAGAAATCGCCCTCGTTGGCCTCGGTGACGCCGCCGCCGAGCTGCGCGCCGGTGCGGCGCGACCAGGTCTGAACCTCGGGCGTCGCACGCAGGATCGCCGCGACCTGCTCGAGCAGGCGGTTGGTCTCGGTCAGCGAGGTGCCCGGCGGCGTGCGGTAGTCGAGCACGAAGCCGCCCTCGTCCATATGCGGCATGAAGCCGCTGCCGACGTGGCGCCAGGCGAGCCAGCCGGTGCCGCCGAACAGCGCCAGCGCGAGCAGCGCCAGCAGCGGCCGGCGCAGCAGCAGGCGCAGGGTGCGCGCGTAGCCGCGGTGCACCGCGACCAGCACCGGGCCGTGCTCGCGCGCGTGCTCACGCTCGGCGTCGCGCCGGCTGATGAAGCGGTCGGCCAGCAGCGGCACCGCGAGCCAGGCGACGAAGAAGGAGATCACCAGCGCCGCCGCCATGGTCAGCGCCAGCGCCTTGAAGAATGCCCCGGTGACTCCGGACAGGAAGGCCAGCGGAACGAAGATGACCACCGTCGACGCGCTGGAGCCGGCCAGCGGCCGGAAGAACTCCATCGCCGCGTGCAGCACGCCGCGGTGCTGCGCGCCGCCGTCGGCGCCGTGCTGCTCGCCGAGCCGGCGCACGATGTGCTCGCTCATCACGATCGCGTCGTCGATCACCAGCCCGACCGCCGCAGCCATGCCGCCCAGGGTCATGATGTTGAAGCTCATGCCCAGCGCCCACAGCAGCACCACCGCCGCGGCGAGCACCGCCGGCACCGTGATCATCGCGATCAGCGTGACCTTGACGCTGCGCAGGAACAGCCACAGCACCGCGCCGGCCAGCAGCACGCCGACGCCGATCGCGTCGCGCACGCTGGCCGCCGAACTGACCACCAGCTGGCTCTGGTCGTACCAGTTGGCGAGGTGCACGCCGGCCGGCATCGCATAGGCCGCCAGGGCCTGCTTGACCGAGCGCGCGATCTGCACGCTGTTGCTTCCGGGCTGCTGGTAGATGTTGAGCAGCACCGCGTCGTGGCCGTCGGCGGTGACCTTGATCCACTGCGGCACCGTGCTGCGTTCGACGCGCGCGACGTCGCGCACGCGCACGATGCCGGTCGGCGTGGCCTTCAGCACCAGCGCGCCGATCTGCGCCGCGTCGTGCAGGCGCGCGTCGGCCAGCGCCAGCAGCAGCTTGTAGCGGTCTTCGAGGTGTCCCACCGCCTGCACGCCGTTGTCGGCAGCCAGCACCTGCTGCACGTCGCCCAGCGTCAGCCCGGCCGCGCGCAAGCGCATCGGGTCGACCACCACGTGATACTCCTCGCGCGCGCCGCCCTGCACCTGCACGCGGCCGACGCCGTCGATCGCCGACAGCAGCGGCCGCAACTGGTACTGCGCCAGATCGTAGAGCCGTGTCAGCGGCACGGAGTCCGACGTCAGGCTGTAGGCGATGATCGGGTCGACCGTCGGATCCATGCGCTGGGTCGACAGCACGGTGCCGGCGGGCAGCTGCGGCAGGCGCCCGCTCACCGCCTCGTTGACCTCGACCGCGGCCAGGCGCATGTCGGTGCCCCAGTGGAAATCGACCTTGATGTCGGCGGTGCCGCGGCTGGTCGTCGAACGCACCGCGACCACGCCCGGCACGCGGCGCACCGCCTGCTCCAGCGGGTAGGTCACCTGCAGCATCATCTGCCGCGCCGGGCGGTCGCCGGCGTCGGCGCTGACGACCACGCGCGGGAACGCGACGTTCGGGAACAGCCCCACCGGCAGCTTGAACGCCGCCAGCACGCCGCCGGCCGCGAGCAGCGCGAGCAGGAACAGCACCGAGCGACGGTGCTGCTGCAACCAGGTCGATGCGGTCATCGGTGTGCCCTCCGCGCCGCCCGTCTCATCGCTGCACCCTCAGCGCCATGCCGTCGGCGAGCTCGTAGTTGCCGAGCACGACCAGCGGCAAGCTGGGGTCGAGCGGCCCGGACACGCCGCTGGCGTCGGCGCTGTCGCGCTGCAGCGCGACGGCGACGCGGCGCGCGCGGCCGTGGTCATCCTGGAACACGTAGGCCTGGCCACGGGCGTCGCGCAGCACCGCCTGGCGCGGCACCACCCAGCCATGCCAGGGCTGCAGCGCGAACGTCGCCTGCACCGCGCTGCCCGGCAGCCAGACGGATGCGCTCGGCGTCGCCGTCGATCGCTCCGGCCCGCCGGAGCGATCGGCACCGGCCAGCTCCAGCGTGACGTCGACCAGCCGGCTGCGCGCATCGAGCGCGCCCGCGACTTGCGCGACGCGCGCGCTGGCGCGCTGCGGCGCATCGAACACCGCGCGCAGCGTCGCGGCCTGCCCCGGATGCAGCTGCGCGGCGACCTCCGGCGCCACGCCGACCACCACCTGCAGCGCGCCGCGCGGCGTCAGTCTCAATGCCGTGGCGCCGGCCGCGAGCTGCTCGCCCACCGCCACCGGCACCGCCTCGACCACGCCGTCGAAAGCTGCGCGCACGGTCTGCGCGGCAGCGCCGAGCTGCTGCGCGCGCGCGGCGTCGCGCTGGGCGCGCGCGTCG
>JAKAHP010000362.1 GCA_021825505.1 Pseudomonadota bacterium | reverse complement strand
GCTGGCGATGCCGGGCATGTTGTGGTGCTCGGCGAGCCAGTAGCGCGTGAAGTCCAGCGCCTCGACGTGGCGCGCGGTGCGCAGCGCCAGGCGCAGCGCGTCGCCGACGCTGCCGCCTTCGCGCACCGCGACCAGGTCGAGCATCGACAGTCGGGTTTCTTGCAGGGTGCTCATGCCCGCCATTTTCGCGCGAAGCCGCGCGCGCCGCTGAGACCGGCGCTCGCGCTCGCGCGCATGCCTGCGTATAGCGCTGTCAGCGTCGTGTCGGTTGTCCAAGGTCAAATTCGGCGTTTGTTTGATCTGGATCACGCGCGCGGGGTGCAACCCTGACGGCCGGCGCGCGCGTCGCCGCTAAAACCTCGGGCACAACGACAATGCCGTCCGCCGTGCGCGGCGTGCAGCGCGCGATGCCCATCGCGTATTTCTGTTTCGACAAGGAGTGTTCCATGAGCGCAGTGCTCGAACCCGCGCACGCAGCGGGCCACGACGCGGCCCACGATCATCCGCACGGCTGGCGCCGGTGGATGTTCTCGACCAATCACAAGGACATCGGAACGATGTACCTGGTGTATGCGCTGTGCATGCTGTTCGTCGGCGGCATCCTGGCGCTGGGCATACGCGCCGAGCTGTTCGAGCCGGGTATCCAGTTCCTGAACCCGCAGCTGTTCCTCTCCTTCTCGACCATGCACGGCCTGATCATGATCTTCATGGCCGTGATGCCCGCGCTGACCGGCTTGGCCAACTGGATGATCCCGCTGCAGATCGGGGCGCCGGACATGGCCTTCCCGCGCATGAACAATCTCAGTTTCTGGCTGCTCATTCCTGCTGCACTCCTCGGGGTGGCGGCCTTTTTCATGCCTGGCGGCGCCCCCGACGTGGGGTGGACGCTTTACGCCCCGCTGACCATCCAGCAGGGCCTCAGCATGGACCTGACGATCTTCGCCGTGCACATCCTCGGCGCGTCGTCGATCATGGGTTCCATCAACATCATCGTCACCATCCTCAACATGCGCGCCCCGGGCATGACGCTGATGAAGATGCCGATGTTCGCCTGGACCTGGCTGATCACCGCCTATCTGCTGATCGCGATCATGCCGGTGCTCGCCGGCGCGGTGACGATGACGCTGACCGACCGTCACTTCGGCACCAGCTTCTTCAACGCCGCCGGCGGCGGCGACCCGGTGCTGTACCAGCATCTGTTCTGGTTCATGGGGCACCCCGAGGTGTACGTGCTGATCCTGCCGTCGTTCGGCATCATGAGCACCGTGGTGCCGACCTTCTCGCGCAAGCCGCTGTTCGGCTACAGCTCGATGGTGTACGCGACCGCGTCGATCGCGATCCTGTCGTTCATCGTATGGGCGCACCACATGTTCACCGCCGGCATGCCGACCTTCGGCCAGCTGTTCTTCATGTACGCGACGATGCTGATCGCGGTTCCCACCGGCGTGAAGGTGTTCAACTGGATCGCGACGATGTACCGCGGCTCGCTCAGCTTCGAGACGCCGATGCTGTTCGCGATCGGCTTCATCATCGTGTTCCTGATCGGCGGCTTCACTGGCCTGGTGCTGGCGCTGGCGCCGATCGACACTGAAGTGCACAACACCTACTACGTGGTCGCGCATTTCCACTACACGATGGTCGCCGGCGCGCTGTTCGCGATCTTCATGTCGTTCTACTACTGGTCGCCGAAGTGGACCGGGACTCGCTACAACGAAACCGCCGGCCAGGTCCATTTCTGGCTGTCGATGATCGGCTTCAACCTGACCTTCTTCCCGCAGTTCTTCCTCGGCCTGGGCGGCATGGTGCGGCGCTACGCGGATTACCCGGTGCAGTTCACCGACTTCAACGCGATCTCGTCGGTCGGCGCGCTGATCTTCGGGCTGGCGCAGGCCTACTTCGTGTTCGCGGTGGTGATTCCGGTGCTGCGCGGTCAGGGCGAGCGTGCGCCGCAGCGGCCGTGGGACGGGGCGGAGGGCCTGGAGTGGGAAGTGCCGTCGCCGCCGCCGTTTCATACCTTCGAAACCCCGCCGAAGCTCAACGCCACCGCCACGCGCGTGATCGCCGACTGATGATGGACCCGCGCGGCGCCCGGATCCCGTGCGCCGCGCATGGCCCCGCAGCGTGCGCGGCCCGTGCAGGAGGGCCCCGGTGAGCGAAGCCGACGGCCGCCAGAACTGCTGGCTCTGCCCGCTGCGCGAGCGCTGTGCGCTCGCCGCGCTGTTGCGCGAAGCCGGCATCGAGGGCAGCGTCGAGACCGAGGCACTCGATCACCCGGCCGGCAGCACCTTCACCGCGCGCGAAGGCTGGGTCTGCGTGCTGCGCAGCGGCGCGGTCAAGGTGCTGTGGAACGAGGAAGATCGTCGCGGCCGCGTGATCGACTTCCGCTTCGCCGGCGAATTCGTCGGCCTCGACGCCAGCCTGGGCGTCGAGCCGGCCAAGCGCAGCTACGCCACCGTGCAGTGGAGCCGGCTGTGCGCGCTGCGCGGTGCGCCGGGCGCGCCGCCGCTGCCCGCCGGGCTGCTGGCGTCGCGGCTGGCGGCCGCCATTCTCCCCGTATACGCGCACAATCGGTTGATGCAGGCCGGCGCCAGCGAGCGCGTCGCCGCCTACCTGGTGCGCGCCTATGATGCCTTGGAGCAGGGCAGCGGCTGGCGCCCCGGGCTGCTGCCGTCGGTGGCACGCAGCGACATCGCCGACTATCTGGGCCTGCGCGCCGAGTCGGTCAGCCGGGCGCTCGGGCAGTTCCGCGACGCCGGCTGGATCGGCGGCAAGATCGACAGCATCGAAGTCCGACGCGCCGATCCGCTGCGCGAGCTCGCCGCGTCAGCGAGCTGAGGCGCGCCGCAGCAGCGCCACCGCCAGCAGCCCCCCGAGCACGACGAAGCCCAGCGCCGACCAGGCCGGCAGCGTCACGCCGAACACCTTGGGCACGTCGGCACAGAAGCCGTCGGCGCGGAACATCCACGGAAACCACTGCGTGACCGTCCAGTGATCGATCCTGAGCGCCAGCGGGTCGAGCCCGCAGGTCTGCCCCGGGTGCCAGACCAGCCAGACGTGCTTGAGCGCGGTGCCCAACCCCCC
>JAKAHP010000361.1 GCA_021825505.1 Pseudomonadota bacterium | reverse complement strand
TCGCTGCGGAGGTGCGCAAGCTCGCCGAGCGCGCGCAGACCTCGTCGGCCGAGATCGGCGAGCTCGCCGCGCGCTCGGTCGGCCAGGCGGAGCGCGCCGGCGAACTGCTCAAGGCCATGGTGCCGGCGATCGTCGAGACCGCCGAGCGCGTCGAGGAAATCAGCGCGGCCAGCGACGAACAGGCCACCGGCATCAGCCAGATCAGCCAGGCGGTCGCGCAGATCAACACCGCGACCCAGCAAAGCGCGACGGCCTCGGAGCAACTGGCCGCGACCGCCGAGACCATGAACGCGCACGCCCAGGAGTTGCAACGCGATGTCGCGCAATTCCGCCTGGCGGACACTCCGGACTCCGGCGCGGTGCCGCCTGACGCCACGCACACACCGGCGCGGCCGGCCGCAAGCGGCCCGAGGCGCTTCAGCGAAGACGGCGCCGCACCGCTGGCTGACGCCGGATTCGTGAAGTTCTAGCGGACACGGCGGGGGGTGCCATTTCCCTGACGCAGTGGACGAACTAGCCTGCGAGCTTGCGCGCCAACGCCGCCAGCGCCTCGAGCTGCGTCGCGATGAAGCCGCGCGTGGTCGCGTCGCTCAGCTCGGGCGTGTCGCCGCCGATCTTCGCCGCGGCCTGCCCCACCATCACCTCGGGCTTGTTGAGCACATGCGCATCGAGGAACACCAGGCTTTGCCGCAGGTGATACTGCGCGCGCGCCCCGCCGAGCAGCCCCGGCGACGCGCTCTGGATCGCCACCGCCTTGCCGGCGAAGGGCTGGGGCGTGAGCCGCGACAGCCAGTCGATCGCGTTCTTCAGTGCGCCCGGCACCGAGTAGTTGTATTCGGGCGTGACGATGATCACGCCGTCGGCGGCGCGTATGCGCTCGGCCATCGCCTGCACTGGCGCCGGGAACCCGTCCGCCTGCAAGTCGGCGTCGTAATGCGGGAACTCGCCGACCGAGCCGAGCGCGGAAATCGACACACCGGCCGGCGCCAGCGCCGGCAGCGCGCGCGCGATCGCCGCGTTGAACGAGCCCTGGCGCAGGCTGCCGAGCAGGGTCACGAAATGCAGCGGTCTGGATGCGGTCATGATCGAAGCTCCCTGTGTTTTGGTCCGCTTATTTCAGCAGATCACGCGCCGTGTTGCAGGACCGACTGCCATGCGGTGCCGCGCCAACACGGCAGCGAGATTACGACTGCCGTCGTAATATGTCCGCATGACGAGCTTTCGCCTTCCCGCCGACGAACTCGAATACGTCGTGCTGTGCGCACTGTGGGACTTGGGCAGCGCGTCGGTGCGTGACTTGCACGAACGCGTCGGCGTACCCGCCGGCCTGGTCTACACGACGACCGCCAAGGTCGTCGACCGCCTGCGCGACAAGGGCCTCGTCACGCGCCGGCGCGAGCGCGGCGCCTTCGTCTACACCGCGGCGGTGGCGCGCGACGCGGTCGAGCGCGCGCGGGCACGTCAGTTGATGACGCGTTTTCTAGGCGCGGCGCCGCACGCCGCGGTGGCCGCACTGGTCGACGCGGTCGACGACCTTGACCCGGCGCTGCTCGACGAACTCGAGCGCGCGATCCGCGATCGGAAAGGAGTGAGCGATGGGCCGTGAAACCTTGCTCACGCTGCTGCTGGTGCTGTTCGGCGGCGCGGTGCTGCAACCGTTCGCGCTGCTGCCGTGTCGCACCTCGGCGGCGGCGTCGGCGCGCGTCGCCGAGCAGCGCGCCTGGCAGCAGTTGGTGACGCCGGTGCTGGCGATGCTGATCGTCGCCGCGTTGCTGTGCGGCTGGGCGCTGCGTGAACCCGATCCGGTGCGCGCCCGCTTCGACCACGGCATGCTGATCGGCGCCAGCCTGCCGTTCGCGGTGCTCAGCTTGCGCGCCGTGCTGCGCGCGGCGTGGGCTCTGTGGGGAGAGCCGGTCGAACTGCCCATCTGCACCGTCGGCCTGCTGCGCCCGCGCATCGTGTTCGATCCGCATTTCGCGCGCACGCTGGACGAAGCGCAGATCGACGCGGCGTTGGAGCACGAACGCGCCCACGCACGCCATCGCGACCCGCTGCGCATCTGGCTGGCGCAATGGGCGACCGATCTGCAATGGCCGTGGCCGGCCGCGCGGCGGCGCTTCGACGCCTGGCTCGAACTGCTGGAACACGCGCGCGACGAGGAAGCGCGCCGCCATGGCGCGGCGGGCATCGACCTGGCCGCGGCGGTCGTGGCCACGGCGCGGCGCGCCCAGGCTGCGCCGCGCGCGCCGTACGCGGCAGGCGCGCAAGCGGCCCTGCTCGGCGATGCGCGCTCGCTGGCGCGACGCGTCGAGCGCCTGCTGGCGCCGCTGACCGACGACGGCGAGGCGCCGCGGCGCGCGGCAGCCGGGACACGCACCGTGTTGGCGCAGGTCGCGGTTCTGCTGGCTGGTGCGCTGCTCGTCGGCGCGTTCTACGGCAACGCCGTGCTCCATCCCTTCCTGCTCTGGACATGGCGCGTCTGATCCCTTCGAGCCGCCACTGGCACGTCCGCGCGACGCTGGCGCTGACGCTGGCCGGCGCCCTGCCCGCCGCGGCGGCGCCGGCCAGCGCAGCTGCCCCCGCACCCGCCGGCTGCGTCACCGTCGGAACACAGCCGGTCGTGCAGACGCTGCGCGCCTACGCGCGCATCGAGCCGATCGGCCTGGTGCGCCTGCGCGCGCCGTCACCCGGAACCCTGCGTGCGTTGCGCGTGCTGACGGGCAGCGCGTCCGTGCCCGAGTCTGGGCTTGTAATGACGCCTACCGGCTGTCTGGGAAGACGAATCGTGACCTTCGCCGCTGTGGTTTGATCCTCTCGCTGGAAACGGAATCCCACGATGTCTCCGGCCAGTTCGGACTCCTCTATGCGAACCCCTCGAAGATCGGAGATGTGAACGGCTTTGGGATCCGGCGGACCTGCGTCCACCCAATAGGACACTTTGGGGTTCAGACCAAACGCCTCGCTGCCCACATAGGCGGGATGGTCCGCAAGGTGGCCATTCACCCGCGCGCGGGTCTGTCCCTCGATGCGTTCGTAAAGCACTTTCCCATCGCAGACGAAACGCACTCCGGCCTTTGTCTTCTC
>JAKAHP010000360.1 GCA_021825505.1 Pseudomonadota bacterium | reverse complement strand
TGATCGAGCCCCGGATTCCGCCCCCATGGGGCTGCATCCGGGCTACCCATCGTATCGATTGAACGCAACTGGATATCAACCCTCGCCCAGCGCCTGCGCCAGCGGGGCGAGCTGGGTCTGGTAGCGTCGCCACTCGGAGAGCGCGCGCCGATGGATCGGCTCGCGCACTTGCGCGCTGCTCAGGGTCGAGACCGGATTTGAATTGCCGGCGGGATCGATGCAGCGCGCGTCGAAGGGCAGACGGCAGTGGTCCAGCACACGGCGCAGGGTGGTTGCGGGATCGCTGACCAGACTTTCGTAGGAAACATCGAGCACGACACCAGGCATGGCTTCTTGCCAGTGCCGCATGGTGGCGCGGTAGCTGTCGTAATGCGCCGCCAGTTCGTCGAGCCGGTAGCTATAAGTGTGCGAGGCGCCGAACAGCGCCTTGTAGTTGGAATAGCACACCTCCATCGCCGATCGCTGCATGTGCAGGATGACCGCGTGCGGCAGGGCTTTGTGGATGAAACCTGCCAGCATCCAGTTGGCGGGGAGCTTGTCGATGTAGTGGCTGCGGCCCGGCGCGCGCCACTGGGTCTGCTCGAGGTAGCGGTGACCCATCAGTGCATAGTCGGCGGTTGGCGCTCCATCGAGCAGCTTGTCGTCCAGCACGCTGGCGGCGTGGGCGTCGGTGACCCAGTGCATCTGTCGCGGAAAATCGGTCAGCTCGCCCGGTGAAGCCACCTGCGGATGATTGCCCAGCAGGCGCTCCAGCAGGGTGGTGCCCGAGCGCGGCATGCCGAGAATGAAGATCGGCACCGGTCCGTCCTGTGGCGCGGCGGTCTCGCGCAGAAAGGCAGCACTGCAGATCGTCCGCACCCGCTCGAAGTGGCGCGATTCGGTGGCGCCGTCGTGGCCGACACGGGCACGCATCAGGTCGTTGCCGCGCACCAGCGCCGACCACGCTTCCTCGGTCCGTCCCAGGTCGTCCAGGGCCTTGAAGCGCGCGAATTCGAAGGCGTCGCCGTCCTCGTTGTCCGGCGAAGCGGACGCCGCATGCGCATCGATATGCTGCAGCAGCGCCCCATCGCGCTGTCGCTGCAGCCGCGCGAGGGTGAGCGCCGCGCGGCCGAATCCCGGACGCATGCGCAGCGCCGTGCGCAACTCCGCCTCGGTCTCGTCGAGCCGGCCGAGAAACTGCAGTTGCAGCGCGCGGAAATAGTGGAATTCGGGCTCGTCGAGGCCCAGCGCGCGGGCGCGGTCCATCAGCGCAATGCCCTCGTCATGCTGTCCGATCAACTGGTGCACGTGCGCGAGCTTGGCCAGCGCCGGCGCATCGCGCGAAACGGCGATGCCGGGATGGCGCAGGCAGTCGCGGGTGGCCACCGTCTCGCCGACGCGGAACAGGCAGTGCGCGACGGTGCAGATGGTTTCGGCGTCGGCGGGAAGATGGCGTGCGGCACTCAGCGCCTGGATCGTCGCCTCGCGCAATTTGCCCTGCGCCAGCAGCACGCTGCTCAGCAGCATGCGCCCCTGGACATCCGCAGGCTGCCCGGCGACCAGAGACTCCAATGCGATGCGCGCGGCGGGCAGGCGTTCGTCGGCGATGTAGCGCTCGATGCGCGCCCAGCGGTGGTCGGCGACAGCCATGGTCATGCGCCCTCAAGGTGATTGCGCCATTGTGCCTGCGCCGCAACGGGCTGTGTCGGCGCGGGCACGGGCCAAGGCGCTTGCGAGCCCCTGTCGAAAGTCAGCCTTGCCTCATATGAAATCTTGCGATTTGATGACGATTGATATAACGGTGCATGGGGCGCCGGCCGGGGATGCGACATGGAAAGACAAACGCTGCGGCGCGGCGCGGGGGCGCTGGCGCTGCTGATCGCGTGGGGCTGGTTTGGTGGGGGGGGCGCGATCGCAGCGCCGCAGGGTGCTGCAGGCTCGGCATCGGCGGTGCCCGGCGTGCCGCCCGTGCTGCCGGTGAACGATTTCGCGCGCCGCGGCACGATCGGCTCACCGGCGCTGTCGCCGGACGGCAAATACCTCGCCGTCAGCGTGCGCGAAGAGGACAACGATGCCGACAGCAGCCGCTACCAGCTGGCGGTGCTGGAGCTGCCGTCGCTCAAGCCGCTGGCCAAG
The DNA here is from genome assembly GCA_021825505.1 of Pseudomonadota bacterium. GTDB lineage: Bacteria > Pseudomonadota > Gammaproteobacteria > Burkholderiales > Burkholderiaceae_C > Thiomonas_A. The sequence continues at coordinate 980 of JAKAHP010000360.1, read as the reverse complement.
CTCAACATGGCGCCCTACACCCAGCCGGCGCGCATCGCCTGGGTCAGCCCGACGCGGCTGATCGTGGAGAAGGCGCGCGAGAGCGGCACGCTGGACGCGCCGGGCCTGACCGGCGAGATCGTCGCGCTCAACTTCGACGGTTCGCAGCAGCGCATCCTCTACAGCTTCGAGGCGCGCGGCAGCGGCGCCAACAGCGCGATGCTGCGCATACCCTACGGCTATCCCGAAGTGGTCGGCGTGCCGCCCAGCTACAACGGGCATCTGTATCTGCAGATCGCACCGTCGCCGGAGAATGCCAACGGTCAGTCCTCCGACACCTACCGCACCCTGCTGTTCGACGTCGATACGGTCAGCGGCTACCCGGTCGAGATCGCCGCGATCGACAAGGGCAACATGCGTTTCGTGGTCGCCGACGGCAAGCCCTGGTACGCCGAGGGTGTCAACGACAACAACGATCCGGTCGTCTATCGCACCACGGATGCCGGCAAGACCTGGTCGTTGATGCCCGCGAGCGTCGTCGGCAAGGGCTGGAGCCCGCTGGCGCTGAGCCCCGATCGCGAGCACGTCTATGCGCTGGACGGCGCCGACGGCGGACCCGAGCGCCTGGTCGAGGCACGCCTCGACGGCAGCGAGTCGCGCGTGCTGGCCAGCGACCCGTTCTTTTCCGTCGGCGCGGTGCGCTTCACGCCGGAGCCGCGACAGCCCTATGCCGCGCTGATCGAAGGCGGGCGGCCGCGCTGGATCACCGTCGGCGACACGCCTTACGGCGATGTCATCACGGCGCTGGGCACGCAGTTCGCCGATCAGTTCGTCGCCATCGCCAGCATGAGCCGCGACGGCAACACCCTGCTGATCGCGGCCGAGAGCGATCGCAGTCCGGGCGTCTATGCCCTGCTCGACCGCACCCGCATGCACCTGCGTCCGCTGTATCAGACGGCACCGTGGATCGATCCCGCGCGGATGGCCGCGACCACGCCGAT
>JAKAHP010000359.1 GCA_021825505.1 Pseudomonadota bacterium | reverse complement strand
CACTGCTGTTGCTGGCCGGCTGGCTGGCCTTGCTGCGCGCGCGCGCCGACGGCGCCGAATTGCTGCTGTCGGTGCTCGCGCTGGCCTGGGTGGCCGACGTCGCCGCCTACTTCGGCGGCCGCGCGCTCGGCGGTGCGAAGCTGGCGCCGCGCATCAGCCCGGGCAAGACCTGGGCCGGCGTGTACAGCGCGGCGGTCGCGGTGCTGTTGTACGGCGCGGTCTGCGCGCGCTGGTTGCCCAATACGCTGCCGGCGCGACTTGTTCGCCAATGGGGTTGGGGCGGCGCCACCCTGGCGCTGCTCGCGCTGCTGGCCTTGAGCATCTGCGGCGATCTGTTCGAATCGTTGCTCAAGCGTCGCGCCGGGGTCAAGGACAGCAGCGCGCTGCTGCCCGGCCACGGCGGTGTGCTCGACCGCATCGACGCCTTGTTGCCGCTGTTGCCGGCGGCTATGCTGATGCTGCGATGAAACGCGTCACGGTACTCGGCAGCACGGGGTCGATCGGTCGCAGCACCCTCGACGTGCTGGCCCGCCATCCCGAGCGTTACCTCGTGCACGCGCTGGGCGCGCAGCGCAGCGACGCGCGGCTGTTCGAGCAGTGCCTGCGCTTTGCGCCGCGCTGTGCGGTGCTGGTCGACGCCGACGCGGCGCGCCGGCTCGACGCCGCCTTGCGTGCCGCCGGCAGCGCCACCGAGGTGCTGTGCGGCGCGGCAGCGCTCGAGCAGGTAGCGGCGAGTGCCGACACCGACGTCGTGATGGCGGCGATCGTCGGCGCCGCCGGGCTGGGGTCCAGCCTGGCCGCGGCGCGCGCCGGCAAGCGCGTGCTGCTGGCGAACAAGGAATCGCTGGTCGTCGCCGGCAGTCTGTTCATGCGCGCGCTGGCCGAGGGCGGCGGTGAGCTGCTGCCGATCGACAGCGAACACAGCGCGATCCTGCAGAGCCTGCCGGCCGAGCGCGCGCGCTGGGCGCACGACGTGCGCGACATCACGCTGACGGCGTCGGGCGGGCCGCTGCGCACGCTGCAGGCGTCGGCGCTCGACGACGTCACGCCGCAGCAGGCCTGCGCGCACCCGAACTGGAGCATGGGGCCGAAGATCTCGGTCGATTCGGCGACGATGATGAACAAGGCGCTCGAGATCATCGAGGCGCACCATTTGTTCGCGATGCCGCCGCAGCGCATCAAGGTGCTGGTGCATCCGCAGAGCATCGTGCACTCGATGGTGACCTACCACGACGGCTCGGTGGTCGCGCAGCTCGGCGTTCCCGACATGCGCACGCCGATCGCGTGCGGGCTGGCGTGGCCGCAGCGCATCGCCTCGGGCGCCGACTGGCTCGACCTGGCGCGCATCGGCCGGCTCGATTTCATGGAGCCCGATCTGCAGCGTTTTCCGGCACTGACCCTGGCCTGGGCCGCGCTGGACATGGCCGACGGCGCCTGCGCGGTGCTCAATGCGGCCAACGAGGTCGCGGTGGCCGCGTTTCTCGAAGGCCGCGTGCGCTTCACCGACATCCACCGCGTCAATTCGGCGACGCTGGAGCGCACGCCGCTCGACGGCGCCGGCAGCATCGACGCGCTGCTCGAGCTCGACGCGCGCGCGCGGCACACTGCGCGTGCCGAGCTGACGCGGCTGGCGCGTTGAACGAGGCGCGCCGCTCATGCTGACGCTGGCCGCGTTCGTGCTCGCGATCGGCGTGCTGATCACGGTGCACGAATACGGGCATTACCGGGTCGCGCGCGCGGTCGGCGTCAAGGTGCTGCGCTTCTCGATCGGGTTCGGTCGACCGCTGCTGCGCTGGCAGCGCGGCGACACCGAATTCGTGCTCGCGGCGCTGCCGCTGGGCGGCTATGTGCGCATGGTCGACGAGCGCGAGGCGCCGGTGGCGAGCGCCGATCGCCCCTATGCGTTCAATCGTCAATCGTTGCCGCGGCGTGCCGCGGTGGTGGCGGCGGGCCCGCTGGCCAATCTGCTGCTGGCGGCCTTGCTGTTCGCCTTGGTGGCGGCGATCGGCGAGCGCCAGCCGCTGCCGATCCTGGCCGCGCCTGCGCCCGGCAGCGTGGCCGCAGCCGCCGGCGTGCGCGGGGGCGATCGCGTGCTGGCGGTCGACGCTCACGCGGTGGCGAGCTGGCCCGACGCGCAGCTGCGCATGCTGCAGGGCGTGGGCGACGGCACCGTGGAGCTCGCGGTGCGGCGCTCCGACGGCACGCAAGCCATGCTGCGGCTGTCGCTGCGCGGTGTCGGCGCGCGCGCCGATGCGCTGGGCGCAGCCGGGCTGCGCCTGCAGGGGCCACCGGCGCGCATCGACGCGGTGCAGGCCGGCAGCGCCGCGCAGGGGGCCGGGCTGCAGGCCGGCGATGTCGTGCTGGCGGTCGATGGCGCCGCGATCGGCGATGCCGGTGCGCTGCTGCAGGCAATCGCACACCACGGCGGCGGCGAAATGCGCTTGCGCGTGCAGCGCGGCAGCGCCGTGCTGGACGTCGCGCTGCGCGCGCACGAGGTGACGCCGCGGCCGGGCGCCGCGCCGGCGTGGCGCATCGGCGCGCTGCTCGGCGGCGCGGTACCCACGACCCTGGTGCGCCACGCGCCGCTGGCCGCGCTCGGCGAGGGCGTCGCGCGCACCTGGCAGCTGAGCGCGCTGACGTTGCAGACGCTGGGCCGCATGGTGCTGGGCCGTGCGTCGCTGGACATGCTCAGCGGCCCGTTGACGATTGCCGACTACGCCGGGCGCAGCGCCGAGCTCGGCTGGCTGCCCTACCTCAGCTTCCTGGCCGTCGTCAGCGTCAGCCTGGGCGTGCTGAACCTGCTGCCGATCCCGGTCTTGGACGGGGGGCATCTCTTGTATTATGCGTTCGAGGCGGTGACCCGTCGCGCGCTGCCGCAGCGCGTGCAGGACGTGTTGCAGCAAGGCGGCGTGGCGCTGATCGCAGTGCTGATGGCGATCGCGCTGTACAACGACTTTGCCCGCCTGCTCGGCTCCTTCCACTGATCGCTGAATCGAGGTTAACTTGAGGTTCCGTCACGCATTGCAGGGTACCGCGGTCGCCGTGCTGGCCGCCGTGTGCACCCAGGCCCAGGCCGCCGACACTTTCGTCATCAAGGAC
>JAKAHP010000358.1 GCA_021825505.1 Pseudomonadota bacterium | reverse complement strand
TCGGCACCCGGCCAGGTGCCGAAGTAGGAATCGAAGCTGCGGTTCTCTTGGTAGATCACGAACACGTACTTGATGTGCGCACGCAGCAGCGCGAGGCGCTGCGCGGCGGACAGTGACGACTCGTCGTGCGCCGGCACGACGTAGGGTGCAACGCCCGTTCCCGGTGCCGTGTCGATGGCCTGCGGCTTGCCATTGCGGGCGTAAGCCTCGGGTGTGGCGGCGCCTGCGACGACGGTCGTCGTGGCAAGCAGAGCGGCGAGTGCGAGGCGCTGGAGAGTCATGCGTCGATCCGGTATGCGGTCAGTCGGGAAGTCCCTATGACACCACAGCCGGATGTCAGGTTCGCGAGCACGCCCGCGAGCTCTGTCATCGCGCTTTCATCGGCAACGCTTATCAAGCCGGTACGCAGCGGCCGCGGGGCCGCGCGCATCCGGGGTGAATCATGCGAATCCTGTTCCTGCGCACCGCCGCGCTGCTGGCGGTATGCCTGTCCTTCAGCGCCGCGGCGCGCCAGCCGGTGGTGCTGATCTCGATCGACGGTCTGCGGCCGGTGGAGGTGCTCGAAGCCGCGCCGCGCGGTCTGGATCTTCCCAACCTCACGCGCTTCCTGCGCGACGGCGCCTACGCCGAGGGCGTGCGCGGCGTGCTGCCGACACTGACCTACGTCAGCCACACCACGCTGATCACCGGCGTCGCGCCGGGCCGCCACGGCGTCACCCACAACGTCACCTTCGATCCCTTCCTCAAGAACGCCCAGGGCTGGGACTGGTACGCATCCGACATTCGCGTGCCGACGCTGTGGGACGCCGCGCGCAAGGCCGGGCTGCGCACCGCCAACGACTACTGGCCGGTCAGCGTGGGCGCTCCGGTCGATTTCAACCTGCCGCAGATCTGGCGCGCCGGGGCCGCCGACGACGTCAAGCTGCAGGATGCGCTGACCACGCCCGGCCTGCTGGCGAAGATGCAGCCGGCGCTGGGGCCGTTTCCGCCGGGTGCGGACTGGGAGATCGACGGCGACGTGCAGCGCACGCGCTACGCGGTGTGGCTGCTCGCGCACGAGCGTCCGCAGTTCATGACCGTCTATCTCACCGCCTACGACACCGAGCAGCACCACACCGGCCTCGGCACGCCCGCCGACAAGCAGGTGCTGGAGCGCATCGACGGACTGGTCGGCGAGATCGTGGCCGCGGCGCGCAAGGCCGATCCGCGCAGCGTGGTGGCCGTGGTGTCCGATCACGGCTTTGCGCCGCTGCATACCGACGTCAACCTGATGCGCGCCTTCGCCGACGCTGGCCTGATCCGCTACGACGCCAACGGCGCCGTGCAGGGATGGGAGGCGATGCCATGGTTCGACGGCGGCGCCTCGTCGGTGTACCTGCGCGACGTCCATGACGATGCCGTGCGCCAGCGCACCGCCGCCCTGCTCGCCGGGCTCGCCGCCGATCCGGCGCTGGGCATCCAGCAGGTGCTCGATCACGCCGCCGTGGTCGCGCGCGACGGCGATCCTGCGGCCGCCTTCCTGGTGCTGTTCCGGCCGGGCTTCGAGATGGCGCCGGATCCGAAGAAGCCGCTGCTCAGCGCCAGCAGCTACAAGGGGATGCACGGCTACGATCCGGCGCTGCCGGCGATGTACGCCAGCTTTTTCATCCGCGGCGCGGGGATCCCGGCCGGCCGCGATCTCGGCGTGATCGACATGCGCGCGATCGCGCCGACGCTGGCGCATCTCCTCGGCGTGGCGCTGCCGGATGCCGAGGTGAAGCCGCTCGCACTGTGATCTGGCGGCGGCGTCATCGCAGCGTAAGGCGTTCGTAAACAGGCGCACACATGGCGCCGCCAGCATATCGGCGTCCGCTGCATCGCGGCGGACGGGGGCGGGGAAGCTCTCATCCGATAGCGACGCACGGCGCGGAGCGCCGCGGCGGCGCGCGCCAGGAATTCATGTCATGAAGCTACCGAAGACCGCGCTTGCGCTGGCCATCGCCTGCGCATTCGCGTCGGCCCATGCGGCCGAAGCCCTGAATGCCGCGGCCGGCCCCGACGCCAGACAGGCCAAGAAACTCGAAACCGTGTCGGTGATCGGCCAGGGCAGCACGCGCCAGGTGCAGCGCATCAGCGTGCTCGACGTCGAGGTGCACCCGCCCGGCACCAGCCCGCTGCAGCTGCTCGACAAGCTGCCCGGCGTGCACACCGAATCGTCCGATCCGTTCGGCGCCTACGAGTGGTCCGAGCGCATCAGTCTGCGCGGCTTCAACCAGAACCGGCTGGGCTTCACGCTGGACAACATCCCGCTCGGCGACATGAGCTACGGCAACAACAACGGCCTGCACATCAGCCGCGCGATCATCAGCGAGAACCTGGCCGGCGCCGAGCTGGCCGAGGGCATCGGCGCGCTGGGCACGGCCTCGACCAGCGACCTCGGCGGCACCGTGCAATTCTATTCTGCCGATCCCGCGCCGGAGTACGGCGTGACCGTCGGCCAGACCGTCGGCTCGGACTCGGCCACGCGCACCTACGCGCGGCTCGATACCGGAGATCACGGCGGCCTCGCGATGGCCCTGTCCGGCGTGCACGCCAGCATCGACAAGTGGAAGGGCTACGGCACGCAGAGCTACGACCAGTTCAACGGCAAGGCGGTCTATCAGCTGGGCAGCGACAGCACGCTGAGCGCGCTGGTGACCACCTCCGATCGCGTCGAGATCGATTACCAGGACCTGTCGCTGGATTCGCAGCGGCGCCTGGGCTGGAACTGGGACAACTACCAGCCCGACTGGAACCGCGCGGTGGCGGCGGCCTACTGCCTGCCGTCCAACGGCAATCTCGGCGCCTGCCAGTTCACCGGCGGCGTCAACAGCGTCGACGACGCCTACTACTCAGCCAACGGCCAGCGCAAGGACCGCCTGGTCGGCCTCAACGGCGACTTCGCTCTCGCCGACCATCTGCGCCTGAAGAGCACTGCCTACTACCACAACGACCGCGGTCAGGGACACTGGTGGACGCCGTACGTGCCGTCGTCGGCGACGGTGCCGATCTCGATCCGCACCACCGAATACGGCATCGACCGCGCCGGCCTGATCAACGCGCTGCACTACGACCTCGGCGCCAACAG
>JAKAHP010000357.1 GCA_021825505.1 Pseudomonadota bacterium | reverse complement strand
GAGCACTTCGTGCGCGCCGCGGCGCAGCTTCGCGTACGACGGTCCGTACAGCTCGGCCATCACCTGCGAGCGCACCGGCGGCCCCGGCGGCGTTTCGTAGAGCTTGATCGAGGTCGCCGCGTAGCGCGCGCGCAGCGGCGCCAGTTGCGCGTACAGCCGCTGCACGATGGCGTGCGACGGCGTCGAGCGCTCGTCCTTCGGCGTCAGGTCGACGCGGATCTGCGCGAAGTTGTCGCCGCGCTTGAGCATGTCGCCGCGCACCAGCGCGGCGAAATCGATCGGCGCGGCCATGCCGACGAAGGTCTGGTAATTGACGACTTCGGGGTTGCGCGCGAGCACGTCGCCGACCGCGCGCGCGACCGCGTCGGTGTGCTCCAGCGACGAGCCGGCCGGCGTGTCGACTTCGACCAGGAAGCTGTTGGTGTTGTCGTTGGGCAGCATCTTCAGCTCGACGCCCAGCGCCGACAGCGGACCGTTCATGCCCGAGGGGCGGATGAACTGCCACGCCGGCATCAGCATCGCCGCCAGCAGCAGCAGCAGCACCAGCGCGAGCATCACGTTGCGCCGGCCACGCTGCGCGAGCAGCGGACCGAACAGCTTCAGGTAGGCCGCGTGCAGGCGGTCGGGCTGCTGCGCGCGACGCTCGCCCTCCTCCTCCTCGAGCGGCTCGCTGCGCGCGAGCGCGTCGCGCGCCGCCTTCTTCGACAGCCACGCGCGCGCGGCCCACGGCACCACGGTGTAGGCCAGCAGCAGCGAGGCGATCATCGCCACCGGCACGTTGACCGGGATCGGGCGCATGAACGGCCCCATCATGCCGGTGACGAAGGCCATCGGCACGAACGCCAGGATCACCGCCAGCGTGGCCATATTGGTCGGGTTGCCGATCTCGTTGGTGGCGTGCACCACGGTGCGCTCGAAATCACCCACCGGGCCGTGGTGCAGGTGGCGGTGGATGTTCTCGATGACGACGATGGCGCCGTCGACGAGCAGGCCCAGCGACAGGATCAGCGCGAACAGCGTGATGCGATTGATCGTCTCGCCGACGATCAGGTCGACGGTGAGCACCGCGAACAGGGTCAGCGGCACGGTCAGCGTGACGATGCCCGCTTCGCGCCAGCCGAGGAACAGCCACAGCAGCAGCGAGACGCTGACGATGGCCACGCCGAGGTGCTCGACCAGGGTGTTGACGGCCTGGTCGGCCTTGGCGCCGTCGTTGCGCGTGACGGTGACCTGCACGCCCTGCGGCAGCGCCCAGGTCTGCAGCGTGTGCAGCTTGCTCAGCACCGCGTCGACCACCACCACGGCGTTGGTGCCGGCCTTCTTCGCGATGGCCAGCGTGACCGCGCTCATTTCCTGCCCGTGCGGCTCACCGCGGGCCGCCGGACCCCAGGCGAAATGCGACAGGCTGTCGACCTCGGCCGGGCCGTCGACCACGCGTGCGACGTCCTTCAGATACACCGGCTTGCCGTGCGGGGCGCCGATCAGGATGTCGCCGACCTGGCGCGCGTCGCCGAGGAAGCTGTCGATGCGCACCGGGGTGACGCGGTCGGCGTCGACCACGTTGCCCAAGGGCGCCGCGGCGTTGCTGCCGCGCAGGATCTGGTCGACCTGCTGCAGCGGTATGCCGGCGGCGGCGAGCCTGGCCGGCGAGATCCAGACGTTGACCGCACGCGGCGCGCCGCCGACGACTTCGCTGAACGACACCCCGGGCACGTTGCGCAGGTGGCTCAGCAGCTTGGTGGCGACGCCGCGCAGCTCGCCCTGGCCCATGCTGCTCGAGCTCAGCGTCAGCGTCAGGATCGGCACGTCGTCGACGTCGATCGGCTTGATCAGCGGCTGCATCGCGCCGGGCGGGATGCGGTCGAGGTTCTGCATCACCTGGTTGTACATTTTCACCAGGCTTTTCTGCTGGTCCTCGCCGACCTTGAACTGCACGGTGACGACGCCGAAGTCGTTGGTGGCGTAGCCGTAGGTGTGGTCGACGCCCGACATCGACGCCATGATCGCCTCGAGGGGCTTGACGACCAGGTCGTGGATCTCGGCCGGCCCGGCCCCGGGCTTGGCGACGATGATGTTGGCCGCCGGGACGACGATCTGCGGGTTGTATTCGCGCGGCGTGACGAGCAGCGCCAGGACCCCGGCCAGGGTCAGCGCGAGCATGATCAGCGCGGTGATCTTCGAGCTGATGAAGGCGCGCGCCAGGCGCCCGGCGCTGTTCATCGCGACGTTGTGCTCAGCCACGTTGGCCTCCGACGATCTTCACGCCGTTGCCGACCTCGTCGAGGTGGCTGGTGACGACGGTGTCGCCCGGGCGCAGCCCGGACTGCACGTCGACCATGTCGCCGCCGGCCGCGCCCAGCCGCACCAGGCGGAAATGGGCGATGCCGTCGGCGTCGACCACGAACACGCCGCGCATGCCGGCGCGTTCGACCACCGCGGCCTGCGGCACGCGCAGCTGCGGCGCACTGCCCAGCGCGAAGCCGACGCGCACGAAGCTGCCGCTGGCCAGGCCGGCGTCGGCCGGCAGGTCGATCTTGACGGTGTGGGTGTGGCTCATCGGGTCGGCCACCGGCACCGCCTCGGCGACGCGCGCGGCGACTTCGCGCGCGCCGGCGTACACCGGCACCGTGTCGCCGACGTGCACGTGATCCCACACCTCGGCCGGAGCCTGCACCTGCACCTGCAGCCGGCCCTCGCCTTCGACCACCAGCAGCGGGCGGCCCGGTGCCGCGAGGTCGCCGGGGTTGGCCATCTTCTGCACGACGACGCCGGCGATCGGCGAGGTCACGCGTGCGTAGCTCATCTGCGCGTTGGCGGTGGCGTAGCCGGCACGGGCCGCGGCGACCTGCTGCTGCGCGACCTTGTAGCGCAGCTGGATGCCGTCCCACTGCTGGCGCGTGACCGCGTCGGCCTTGTACAGATTGCCGAAGCGCGTGTAGTCGGCCTGCGCGTCAGCCAGGTTGGCCTGCGCCTGCGCCAGCCCGGAGCGCGCCTGCGCCACCATGCCCTGGATGTCGCTGGGGTCGACCTGCAGCAGCAGCTGGCCGGCCTTCACGCGCTGGCCCTCGTGCACCTCGACGGCACGGATGTAACCCATCAGGCGCGAC
>JAKAHP010000356.1 GCA_021825505.1 Pseudomonadota bacterium | reverse complement strand
CAGATGGCGCTGCGCCGCCAACTCAACGCCGTCAAGCGCGAGCAATTCCCCTGGATGCTCGAAGTCACGAAATGCGCGCCGCAGATGGCGATCATCCAGTTGGGCGAAGCGTTTCAGAACTTTTTCAGGAAGCGTGCGCGCTACCCGTCCTTTCGCAGGAAAGGCGTGCACGACCGATTCACCCTGAGCAACGACCAATTCAGCGTCGAAGGCTCGCGCATTCGCATTCCGACATTGGGTTGGGTGCGCATGCGCGAACCCTTGCGCTTTGAAGGCAAGATCAACTCGGCGACGGTCTCCCGTGTCGCCGATCGATGGTTCGTGTCCATCGCTGTCGATACCCAAGACACTTCGCACCTGCGACAAGCCGAAAACCAAGGCGCCGTCGGTGTGGACCTGGGCGTCAAGGCGCTGGTGACGCTCTCAACGGGGGAAGTGGTTCACGGCCCCAAAGCACTGGCCCTGCTGCTCGCGCGCCTGCGTCGCGCGTCGCGCTCGCTGTCGCGCAAGGTCAAGGGATCGGCGAACCGGCGCCGCGCCAGGCAGCGCCTTGCCCGGCTGCACGCGCGCATTGCCCATGTGCGCAGCGACGGACTGCACAAGCTCACGTCGGACCTCACGCGACGGTTTCATACCGTCGCGCTCGAAGACCTGAATGTGCGCGGCATGGTGCGCAATCGCAGCCTTGCCCGCGCTGTGTCCGACATGGGCTTTGCGCAGCTTCGCCGCCAGGTCGAGTACAAAGCCGCGATGCGCGGCGGCGAAGTCGTCATCGCCGACCGCTTCTATCCGAGCAGCAAGACGTGCTCGGCTTGCGGGCATGTGCTGGACGTGCTGCCGCTGTCGGTGCGCGCCTGGGACTGCCCGGCCTGCGGCGCGCATCACGACCGCGACGTCAACGCCGCTGTGAACCTCAAGAATCTGGCCGCAAGTTCTGCGGTGTCAGCCTGTGGAGAGGAAGGCTCTGACGCGCGCCGCAAGGTGCGCGTGAAACCGGCCTCTGCGCAGCAGGAAGTCAGCTTCGATCATGTTTGCGCATGATCGAGCAAGTCTTACGGAACGGTATGCTTGGCCGTGATGAACACTTCTGTCCTTTCCAGCGCGCCGCTGCAGGTGCGCGACCACCTTGTCGAGCATGCTGCCGGCGCCTTGTTCGCGCGCAGCTGGACGCCCCCCGACGCGGCCGCGACGATCCCGATCGTGCTGCTGCACGACTCGCTGGGCTGTGTCGAGCTGTGGCGCGACTTTCCGGCCCGGCTGGCGGCCGCAAGCGGCCACCGCGTGATCGCCTACGACCGGCTCGGCTTCGGTCACTCGGCGCCGCGCGTCGGTCGCCCGCCGGCCAGTTTCATCGCCGACGAGGCCGAGCTCGTGCCGCTGCTGCAGGCCGGCCTCGGGTTCGAGCGCTTCGTCGCCTTCGGTCACAGCGTCGGCGGCGGCATCGCGGTGCACTGGGCGGCGCGCCACGCCGACGCCTGCGCGTGCCTGATCACCGAGTCGGCGCAGGCCTTCGTCGAGGCGCGCACGCGCCAGGGCATCGAGGCGGCGCGCGACCAGTTCGCCGATGCGGCGCAGTTTGCGCGGCTGCGGCGCTACCACGGCGACAAGGCGGCATGGGTGCTCGACGCCTGGGTCGGCATCTGGCTCGACCCCGGCTTCGCCGACTGGTCGCTGCGCGACGTGCTGCCGGCGGTGCGCTGTCCCTTGCTGGCGATCCATGGCGCGGCCGACGAGTTCGGCTCGGCGCGGCAGCCGCGCACGCTGGTCGAGCATTGCGGCGGGCCGGCGCGGCTGGCGCTGCTCGACGCCACCGGCCACGTGCCGCACCGCGAGCGCGCCGAGCAGGTGCTCGAGCTCGTCGTCGCGCAGCTCGCCGGCGCCGTTCAGCCGTAGCGGCGCGCGGCGACGACGCAGCCGACCACCGCCAGCGCGGTCGCCAGCATCGCCGGCTCGACGCGCTCGCCGAGCAGCGAGGCGGCCAGCAGCAGGCCGACGAAGGGCTGCAGCAGCTGCAGCTGGCCGACCGCGGCGATGCCGCCCAGCGCCAGCCCGCGGTACCAGAAGAAGAAACCGACCAGCATGCTGAACACGCTGACGTAGCCCAGGCCCAGCCACGGCGCCAGCGCCTGGGGCAGCGGCTGCCGCGCCAGCCCGAACGCGGCCAGCGGCAGCATCAGCGGCAGTGCCACGAGCAGTGCCCAGCAGATCACCTGCCAGCTGCCGAGCGCGCGCGACAGGCGCGCGCCTTCGGCGTAGCCGTAGCCGCACACCGCGATCGCGGCGAGCATCAGCGCGTCGCCGGGCCACGCCGCGCGTGCGCCCTGGTGCAGCGCGAACGCCACGACCAGCGCGGCGCCCAGCGCCGAATAGCCCCAGAACGCCTTGCGTGGGCGCTCGCCGGCGCGCAGCACCGCGAAGCTCGCGGTGCACAAGGGCAGCAGCGCGATCAGCACCAGCGCATCGGCCGCGGTGATGTGGCGCAGCGCCATCGCGCTGAGCAGCGGGAAGCCGACGACGACGCCGGCGGCCACCGCGAGCAGGTGGCCCCACTGCGCGCCGCGCGGCCGCCCGCGGCCCCACGCCAGCAGCGCTAGCGCACCCATCCCGGCGGCGGCGCTGGCGCGCACCGCGGTCAGCGCCAGCGGTGCGAAGCCTTGCACCGCGACGCGCGTCGCGGGCAGCGAGCCGCTGAAGATCAGCATGCCCGCCAGCCCCAGCAACCACCCTTTGCGTTTGTCGTCCATGGCGTGCATGGTGCCTTGCCGGCGTCCGGATGCCCAGGTACGCTTTCAGCACAATTTCGCCAAACTGTACCAATGCAAGAAACCGTACAGCTTCCGCGCCGCAAGGTCGATGCGGTGATCGACGCGGTACGCGCGCGCATCGCCTCGCGCCAGCTGGCGCAGGGCACGCGGCTGCCGTCGATCCGTGCCTGCGCGCGCAGCATGGGGGTCTCGAAGTCGACCGTGGTCGACGCCTACGAGCGCCTTGCCGCCGACGGCGTGATCCGGCCGCGGCGCGGCGCCGGCTTCTACGTCGCCGCGCACGCGCCGCCGCTGGACCTGACCGGCATCGCGCCCCCGCGCCCGCGCGCGCTCGATCCGCTGTGGGT
>JAKAHP010000355.1 GCA_021825505.1 Pseudomonadota bacterium | reverse complement strand
TCGCGACGTCGAAGGTGGCGCCGCCCCAGCATTCCACCGAGAACAGCTGCGCGAGCTCGCGCGCGTAGAACGGCGCGATCGGCAGCATGTCGGCGGTGCGCATGCGCGTGGCCAGCAGCGACTGGTGCGCGTCGCGCATCGTCGTGTCGGTCATCAGCACGCGATCCTGCGCCAGCATCCACTGCGCGAAGCCCTCGGCACCGAGCTCGAGCAGGCGCTGGCGCGTGCCGTCGGGCACCGGGGCGACCTCGTCGACGCGCGGCTTGACCGGCGCCGGGAAGGGCAGTGCGGGAAGCGTGCGCCCGCGCACTTCGGGGTTGCCGTTGACGGCGATCTCGCCGAGGAAATTGAGCAGCTTGCTGGCGCGGTCGCGCCGGGCGGTGAATTCGAGCAACTCCGGCGTCGTCTCGATGAAGCGCGTCGTGATGCGGCCGTCGGCGAACGCCGGGTGGTTGATCACGTTCTCGAGAAACTGCAGGTTGGTGGCGATGCCGCGGATGCGGAATTCGCGCAGCGCGCGGTCCATGCGCTGGATGCACTCGCGCGAGCTCGACGCCCACGCCGTGACCTTGACCAGCAGCGAGTCGTAGTAGGGCGTGATCACCGCGCCGCCGTAGGCCGTGCCGCCGTCCAGGCGGATGCCGAAACCGGCCGCGCTGCGATACGCGGCCAGGCGCCCGTAGTCGGGCAGGAAGCCGTTTTCCGGGTCCTCGGTGGTGACGCGGCATTGCAGCGCGTGGCCGCGCAGCTCGATGGCCGACTGCGCCGGCACGCCGCTGGGCATGCGCCCGTCGCCCGCGTCCTCGAGCAGGCCGATGACCCCGCCCTCGGTGATGCGGATCTGCGCCTTGACGATGTCGATGCCGGTGACCATCTCGGTCACCGTGTGCTCGACCTGGATGCGCGGATTGACCTCGATGAAATAGAAGCGCTGCGTGTCGGCGTCCATCAGGAACTCGACCGTGCCGGCGTGGCTGTAGCCGACGTGGCGCATCAGGCGCAGCGCCTGATCGCACAGCGCGGCGCGCTGGTCCGCACTCAGGTAGGGCGCCGGGGCGCGCTCGACCACCTTCTGGTTGCGCCGCTGCACCGTGCAGTCGCGCTCGAACAGGTGCACCAGATTGCCGTGGCGGTCGCCAAGGATCTGTACCTCGACATGGCGCGCATGGCGGATCAGCTTCTCGAAATAGACCTCGTCGTTGCCGAACGCGGCCAGCGCCTCGCGCCGTGCCGCGGCCAGCGCGTCGGGCAGGCCCTCGGGGCCTTCGATCGCGCGCATGCCGCGCCCGCCGCCGCCCCAGCTGGCCTTGAGCATGACCGGATAACCGATGCCGGCGGCCAGCGCGGCGCAGGCCGCGTCGTCGCGCGGCAGCGGCGCGGTCGCCGGCATCACCGGCACCCCGGCGGCCACCGCGGCGTTGCGCGCCGCGACCTTGTTGCCCAGGGTGCGCATCACCGCCGGATCGGGGCCGATCCAGCTCAGGCCGGCGGCGATCACGGCGTCGGCGAACTCGGGATTCTCGGACAGGAAGCCGTAGCCCGGGTGGATCGCGTCGGCCCCGGCGCGGCGCGCGATGCGCAGGATGTCGGCGCCGTCCAGATAGGCTTCCAGCGGCTTCTTGCCCTCGCCGACCAGATAGCTCTCGTCGGCCTTGAAGCGGTGCAGGGCCTGGCGGTCCTGCTGCGAGTAGATCGCCACCGTGCGCATGCGCATTTCGGCCGCGGCGCGCATCACGCGGATCGCGATCTCGGAGCGGTTCGCGATCAGGATCGATCGAATGGGCTTGTCGTTCATCGTCGTGTGCTCCGATGGCGCCGCGGCGCAACAGGGTTCCCATGGGCGCCGGTGCGGCGTCACCGGGCGCGCGAGCCGGCGCTTGGGGCGGGCCCGCAGCGCGAGCATAGATCAAGCCCCGACCGGCGCACTTGCGCGCCGGCGGTGCGCGGCGCGGGTGGCACGCGACCCGCGCCGCGCGGCGTGCGCCTACTTCAGCGGCAGATGCGGAATCATCCAGCCCAGCACATGCTGCTGCAGCGCGACGACGACGCCCAGCAGCACCGTCAGCGCGACGCTGTGCCAGAAGGTACGCGCGAACACCACGCCTTCCTGGCCCTTGAGGTCGGTGGTCGACACCCCGGTGGCGATGTTCTGCGGCGAGATCATCTTGCCCATCACGCCGCCCGACGAGTTGCTCGCGGCCATCAGCACCGGGTTCAGGTTGAGCTGGTGCGCGGCGACCACTTGCAGATTGCCGAACAGCGCGTTGCCCGAGGTGTCGCTGCCCGACAGGAACACCGCGATCCAGCCGAGGAAGGCCGACACCAGCGGGAACAGCGCTCCGGTCGAGGCCACGCCAAGACCCAGCGTGTAGCTCATGCCCGAGTAGTTCAGCAGGAAGGCCAGGCCGACGATCATCATCACGGTGGCGATCGCGATGCGCGTCTGCACCCAGGTGCGAGCGATCGAAGACATGAACACACGCGCGCCGTTCTTGCTGATCAGCGCGACGATGGCCGCGGCCAGCAGGATCGCGGTGCCGGTGCCCAGCGGCTGGAACGCCCAGATCGCGGCATAGGGCTTGTGGTACAGGCTCACGTAGACCGCGTTGTCCAACCCGGGCCAGTGAATGTTGCTCATGCCGTGCGACGCCACGTTCAGGTTGATCCAGGCGATGACTATGACCGACACCAGCACCCACGGCGTCCAGCCGGCCCAGCCGACCGGAGTGCGGTCGGCGGCGCTGCGCACCACCGCGTAGGCCGGGTCGACCTCGTGCTTCCAGACCTTGAGGAAGCCCACGGTGATGATCAGGGACACCAGCGACGCCAGCACGTCGGTGAGCTGATAGCCGAGGAAGTTGGCGGTGACGAACTGGGTCAGCGCGAAGCTGCCGCCCGACACCAGCAGCGCCGGCCACAGCTTGCGCAGCGAGGCGAAGCCGCTGTAGAGCACGACGACGTAGAACGGCATCAGGAAGGCGAACAGCGGCAGCTGGCGACCGACCATCGCGCCCAGCGTCGGCGCCGGCATGCCGGTGACCGCGCCGAGCACGGTGATCGGCACGCCGAGGGCGCCGAACGCGACCGGCGCGGTGTTGAAAATCAGCGTGAAGGTCAGC
>JAKAHP010000044.1 GCA_021825505.1 Pseudomonadota bacterium | reverse complement strand
TGTCGGTCGGCGAGTTGTGGCGCCTGGCCGCCGGCCAGAGCGCGAGCCGCGCCGACGCGGCGCAGCTCGGCGCGGCGCTGCAGCGCGCTGCCGGCGCGACGCTGGCCGCGCTGCAGCAGGCGCGTGCTGCCGAAGGCCAGCGCCTGGGAGCGTTCCTGCTCGAGCGCTGCGCGCAGCTGCAGGACTGGGCGCAAGCCGCCGCACGAATCGCGCCGCAGGCGGTCGAGCGCCTGCAGCAGCGCTTCGCCGCGCGCGTGGCCGAGGCGATGCAAAGCGTCGGCGCCGCAGCGGATGCCGACGCCGCGCGCGAGCGCGTGCTGCAGGAAACCGTCGCCTATGCGATGCGCATCGACGTGGCCGAGGAAATCAGCCGGCTGCAGTCGCACGTCGACGCGATACGCGCCATCGTCGCCGGCGGCGGCGAAGCCGGCAAGCGGCTGGATTTCCTGGTGCAGGAGCTGCACCGTGAGGCCAACACGCTGGGTTCCAAATCGGCGCTGGTCGAACTCAGCGAACTGTCGGTCGAGATGAAAGTGTGCATCGAACAGATGCGTGAACAAGTGCAGAACCTCGAATGAACCCCCAAGGCTCCTCCACCGCGCCCGTCGCGCACGCCGATTTTCCCGGCAATCTGTTCGTCGTCGCCGCGCCCAGCGGCGCCGGCAAATCCAGCCTGGTCAACTGCCTGCTCGCGCACGATCCGGCGATCCAGCTCTCGGTCTCCTACACCACGCGCGCGCCGCGCGGCCAGGAAGTGGACGGGCGCGAATACTGCTTCGTCAGCCGCGCCGAATTCGAGCGCCGCATCGCCGACGGCGAGTTTCTCGAATGGGCCGAAGTGCACGGCAATCTGTACGGCACCTCGCGCGCCTGGCTGCAGCAGCGCATGCAGGCCGGAACCGACGTGATGCTGGAAATCGACTGGCAAGGCGCCGAGCAGGTCAAGGCCCAGTTCGCCAACGCGGTCAGCGTGTTCGTGCTGCCGCCGTCCTACGAGGAGCTCGAGGCCCGGCTGCAGCGGCGCGGCGAAGACAGTGCGGACGTGATCGCGCGGCGCATGCTCGAGGCGCGCGTCGAAACGCCGCACGCTTCGTCCTTCGACTTTATAATCGTCAATCACGACATCGACCACGCGCTGCGTGATCTCCAGGCGGTCGTCGCCGCGCAACGCTTGCGCTATGCGGCGCAGTTGCGCGCGCACCCGGAAGTTTTCGCCGCGCTGGGCATCGCCTGAATCCACGCAGCCGGTCGCGACCGCAGCCCCACTCCACCGGAATCCCCATGGCCCGCATCACCGTCGAGGACTGCCTCGAAAAGATCCCGAACCGTTTCCAGCTCGTGCTCGCCGCGACCTACCGCGCGCGCATGCTCGCGCAAGGCCACACGCCGAAGGTGGAAAGCCGCGACAAGCCCGTGGTGACCGCGCTGCGCGAGATCGCCGCCGGGCAGGTCGGCATGGAAATGCTCAAACGCGTACCGGTCTGATTCCGCCGCGCCGCCCGCCGCATGCGCAGCCCGCCCCCACCTGCCGTCGGTTGCGCGCCGCGCAAGCGTCCGGTGGTGCGGCGCAAGCCGGGCGCGACGCTCGAGCCCCCCGCGCCGGGCGGTGACCACCCGGTCAGCCTCGGCGCACTGCTCGAACAGGTAGCGGGCTATCTGCCCGAGGGCGAACTGCCGGCGATCCGCGCCGCCTACCGCTTCGCCGACGCCGCTCACCTGGGTCAGTACCGCGCCAGCGGCGAGCCCTACATCTCGCACCCGGTCGCGGTGGCCGAGATCTGCGCCAGCTGGAAGCTCGATGCGCAGGCCTTGATGGCCGCCCTGCTGCACGACACCGCCGAGGACAAGGGCATCACCCAGGCCGAGCTGGTCGAGCATTTCGGCCCGACCGTGGCGATGCTGGTCGACGGCTTGACCAAGCTCGACAAGATCCAGTTCTCCAGCCGCGAGGAAAACCAGGCCGAGAGTTTCCGCAAGATGCTGCTGGCGATGGCGCGGGACATCCGCGTCATTCTGGTCAAGCTCGCCGACCGTCTGCACAATATGCGCACGCTCGACGCGATGGCGGCCGACAAGCGTCGCCGCATCGCGACCGAGACCATGGAGATCTACGCGCCGATCGCGTACCGGCTCGGCCTCAACCAGGTCTACCGCGAATTGCAGGACCTCGGGTTCCGCCACGGCCACCCGATGCGCTACGCGGTGCTCAACCAGGCGCTGAAGGTCGCGCGCGGCAACCGCCGCGACCTGATCGACCGCATCCTGACGACGACGACGAAGTCATTCGCCGACGCCGACATCAAGGTGCAGCTGTACGGGCGCGAGAAGACGCTGTACTCGATCTATCGCAAGATGCAGCGCAAGCACCGCTCGTTCGCGCACGTGCAGGACATCTTCGGCTTTCGCGTGATCGTGCCCGAGGTCCTCGACTGCTACCGCGCGCTGGGCGTGCTGCATGCGCAGTACAAGCCGATGCCGGGCAAGTTCGAGGACTTCATCGCGATCCCCAAGCTCAACGGCTACCAGTCGCTGCACACCACGCTGATCGGCCCCACCGGCACGCCGGTGGAGTTCCAGATCCGCACCGAAGCGATGCACCGCGTCGCCGAAAGCGGCGTGGCCGCGCACTGGCTGTACAAGAGCGGCGCGGCCGATGCGGCAGCGCAGGCCAGCACCGCGGCGTGGCTGCAGTCGCTGCTCGACATCCAGAACGAGAACCGCGACGCCGCCGAGTTCCTCGAGACGGTCAAGGTCGACCTGGCACCCGACGCGGTCTACGTGTTCACGCCGAAGGCGCGCATCCTGGCGCTGCCGCGCGGCGCCACGCCGGTCGATTTCTCCTACGCGGTGCACACCGATCTGGGCAACCAGACCGTCGCGGCCAAGGTCAACGGCGAACTGGTGCCGCTGCGCACCGAGCTGCACAGCGGCGACGTGGTCGAAATCGTCACCGCGCCACACTCGCGGCCGAACCCCAACTGGCTGAGCTTCGTGCGCACCGGGCGAGCGCGCTCCAAGATCCGCCATGCCTTGAAAGTCTCGCAGCAGGCCGAGTCGCAGGATCTCGGTCGTCGCCTGCTGGCACGCGCGCTGCTGCAGCAGGGCCTGCGCATCGACGAACTCGGCGCGCCCGACTGGAACCGGCTGCTGCACTGGAGCGGCAACCGCAGCCAGGACGAGCTGTTCGGCGACATCGGACTGGGCCGGCGCGTGGCCGAGATCGTCGCCGCGCGCGTACGCCTGCTGGATACCCCGGACGCTGGCGCCGCCGAGCAGCCGCTGGCGCGCGGCGCGCTGCAGCTCGACGGCAGCGAGGGCACCTCGGTGCATTACGCCAGCTGCTGCCGGCCAATCCCCGGCGACGCGGTGATCGGCTACCTCGGCAAGGGCGAAGGGCTGACCGTGCACCTGCAGGACTGCCCGCAGGCGCGCCGCCTGTTCCTCAAGCACCCGCACAGCTGGATCGACCTGAGCTGGTCGCCGCAGCTCGGCGGCCTGTTCCCGGTGTCGCTGGTCGTGATCGTCAACAACGGCAAGGGCGTGCTGGCCAAGCTGGCTGCGGCGATCAGCGAGCACGACGCCGACATCGCGCACGTGACGATGGACGAGGACAGCTCGCAGCCGACCATCGAATTGCGCTTCCTGCTCGACGTGCGCGACCGCAAGCACCTGGCCGACGTGCTGCGCGCCGTGCGCGTGCACAAGTTCGTGGTGCGCGCCGGGCGCGCCAAGCCGCGCGCCTGAGCTCGCCGCGCTTCAGCGCGGCGCCGGGTAGCTCACCTCGAGCACTTCGAGTTCGAGCACGCCGCCCGGTGCGGGCAACGCCACGACGTCACCGACGCGCGACTTCAGCAGCACCCGTGCCACCGGCGAGATCCAGCTGATCGCGCCACGCGCCAGGTCGACCTCGTCGATGCCGACGATGGTCACTTCGCGCTCCTGCGCGCCGTCCTCGAGGTAGCGTACGGTGGCGCCGAAAAACACCCGGTCGTTGCCATGCTGCAGCGCCGCATCGACCACCTCGGCCTTGTCCAGGCGCTTGCCCAGGAAGCGGATGCGGCGATCGATTTCACGCAGGCGCTTCTTGCCATAGATGTAATCACCGTTCTCCGAGCGGTCGCCGTTGGACGCCGCCCACGACACCGTCTCGACCACCTGCGGGCGCTCGCGCTCGACCAGCGTCTTCAGCTCCGCGCGCAGCCGTGCGTAGCCGGCCGGCGTGATGTAGTTCTTGGTACCGGCCGGCAACTCGGGCAGTGCCGGGGCATCGTCGTCGTCCTCGGCGTCGGATTCGCGGGTGAAGGCCTTGCTCATGCGCTGCGCTCGAAAATGAAAAAACGCCCCGTCGACTGCCCGGGGCGTTGCGGCCTGCAGGAACCCGCCGCGGCGGGCCCCGCAGCGTCGATCACTTGACGGCTTCGACGGCCACGACTTTCTTCGTGCCGTGGTCGAAAGTCGACAGCGTGATGACAGGCGCGGCCAGGTTGCCGTCCTTCTGGAAGTGGATACCCTTCTTCGTCACGCCGTTGTAATCGATGTTCTGCACGTACTTCAGGTACTTCGCCGGGTCGGCCGACTTGGCCTTGGCCATCGCGTGCGCCAGCACCATCGTCGCGTCGTACGAGTACGGCGAGTAGATCTGGAACGCGTTGGCGCCGAACTTGGCGTCGTAGCGCTTCTTCCACGCCACACCGCCAGGCATCTGGTCGATCGGCGCGCCGCCTTCGGCGCAGACCGTGATGTCGGCCGCGTCGCCGGCCAGCTTGGCCAGCTCAGGGGCGCAAATGCCGTCACCGCCCATGAACTTGGCCTTGATGCCGAGTTGCTGGATCTGGCGCAGCATCGGGCCGGCCTGGCTGTACATGCCACCGTAGAAAATGACGTCCGGATTTTCCGACTTGATCTTGGTCAGAATGGCCGAGAAGTCGGTCGCCTTGTCGTTGGTGTATTCGCGATCGACGACCTTCATGCCGTCCTTCGCCGCGGTCTTGCTGAACACGTCGGCCACGCCCTGACCGTACGCAGTACGGTCGTCGATGACGGCGACGGTCTTCGCGTGCATCTTGGTCTTGGCGTAGTTCGCCAGGCCCGCGCCGAGCGCGTTGTCATTGGCGATGATGCGGAAGAACGTGTCGAAGCCCTGCTTGGCGATCTTCGGATCGGTCGACGACGGCGTGATGTTGGGAATGCCGGCGTTTTGATAGATGCGCGTGGCCGGGTAGGTGCAGCCCGAGTTCAGGTGGCCGACGACGCCGTTGACTTTCTCGTCGACGAACTTCTGCGCCACGGTGGTCGCTTGCTTCGGATCGGCCTGGTCATCCTCGGCGTCGATCTTCCAATCCACCGCCTTGCCGTCGATCTTGAAATGCTCGGCGTTCAGGTCGTCGATCGCCATGCGCACACCGTTGGTGTTGTCCTGGCCATACGACGCTTGCGGACCGGACATCGGCGCGGCGCTGCCAATGGTCACGGTCATCGGAGCCGCGTAAGCGGTGCCGATTGCCATCGACAGACCGAGCAGGGCAAATTTCAGTTTCATGAATGAGCCTCCCAAAAAGTTGGATAAGTTGCCTTCGTTTGATCAAAACAAACTGCGCTGCCAATAGTAGGCGAAAAAGCGAGCTTGCAACATCCGTTCCTCAACCGGTTGCAATTCAGCTGCGCGCGGTTATCTTCGGCGCCGCCGGCGCGCGTTGCCCAAGCACAGGGCAACGCGCACCGGCGCGGGGCGCATCAATCGACGGTCTGCACCGCGATGGCTTTCTTGGACCCATCGGCGAAACTCGACAGGGTGATCGACGGACGCGCCAGGTTGCCCTGCGCGTCGAAGCGGATGTCGCGCCGCGTGACGCCGTCGATGCCGATGTCGCGCACCATCGGCAGATAGCGCCGCGGATCGCTGGACTGCGCCTTGACCATCGCCTGCGCCAGCACCAGCGTGGCGTCGTACACGTAGGGCGAGAAGATCTGGTACGCGTCGGCGCCAAAGGCCTTGTCGTACGCAGCCTTCCACGGCTTGCCACCCGGCATGCGCTCGAGCGGCACACCACCTTCGGCGCAGGTCGTGATGCCCACGTCGGCGCCGGCCAGCGTGGCCAGCGCAGGCACGCAGATCGCGTCGCCGCCGAGCAGATGCGTCTTGATGCCCAGCCGCGCGATCTGGCGCAGCATCGGGCCGGCCTGTGCGTACACACCGCCGTAGAAGATCACGTCGGGATGCTGCGCGCGGATGCGCGTCAGGATCGCGGAAAAGTCGGTGGACTTGTCGGTCGTGTATTCGCGCCCGAGCACATGCAGGCCGAGCGCGCGCGCGCGCCGAGCGAACACGTCGGCCAGGCCCTGACCGTAGGCGGTGCGATCGTCGATGATCGCGACCGTCTTCGCATGCAGCGTGTCCTTGGCGTATGCGGCCAGGCCGGCGCCCAGCGCGTCGTCGTTGGCGATGATGCGGAAGAAGGTCTTGAAGCCCTGGCGCGCGAGCTTGGGGTCGGTCGACGAGCCGGTGATGCTCGGGATGCCGGCGCGCGCGTAGATGCGCGAGGCCGGGAACGTGCACCCGGAGTTCAGGTGGCCGACGACGCCGTTGACGCGGCTGTCGACGAATTGCTGGGCCACCGTCGTGGCCTGCTTCGGATCGGCCTGGTCGTCCTGCGCGTCGACCTTCCACACCACGGGGCGCCCGTCGATGCGCAATTGCCGGCGGTCAAGTTCCTGCGCCGCCAGCCGAACGCCATTGACCGCGTCCTGGCCGATCGCGGCCTGCGGCCCCGACAGCGGTGCGGCAATGCCGATCGTCACGGTCAGCGGGTCGGCGGCATGCGCCACGCTTGCCAGCCCCAACGCGGCGGCAACAGGAGCTATCCGGATGAGTTTCATCGTGAGGCCTCCAAATGCAAAAATGATTTGGAGGCCGCCAACTCGCACCGGTTCCGCACTCCGGCGTCGAAATGCAAATATTTACAAAATCATTCGCCAGCAGGTCGATTGCGGATTTCCTCGAGCGCGGCGTGTGCAATATCACGCAACGCCGGCTGCAGCGCCTCGGCGAGTTCGTCGGCAAGCGCATCGAGCCGCGGCGCCAGCAGCGCGCGCACCCGCCACAGCAGCTCGGCATCGAGCCGCCGGTCGAGCGCGGCACGCAAGGCCTCGTCGCGCCACGCATCGAGTGCCGCCACGGGCGGCTCGACGTGCGCCTCATGCGCCTCGTGCGCCTCGTGCGACGCCGCGCGCCGCTCGGGATGCCCCGCAGCGTGCGGTTCCCCCGCGCCGGATGGCGGCGCCACTGTCACCTCGAGCACCTGGTTGAGCACCGGCAGGCGCGCCGGATCGGGTTGGGTCATGACTCCACCTCCTGCGTGACCGGCGCACAGCCGGCAGCTCGATACGCACGAAAGCGCTGACGCGCCGCAGCCTTCGCCGCCGCGTCGGCACCGACGATCTCGATCACCCGCGGCCACGCCTGCCAGCCTTGCAGCGGCGCGGCCGCGAGGTTGACCAGGCAGTCGCGCGTGGCGTCCGCCTCGACCCCATCGGCGCTGCTCAGCACGATCGGGCTGCGCGCCTGCAGCGCGTCGCCGACCCGGCAATGCGGCAGGAAATCATGCGCCGAAAAGGTCCACAGCCGTTCGTCGAGCGCGTCGAGCTGCGTCGCGTCGACCCGCACCAGCAGGCGCGCGCCCTTGGCCTGCGCGCTGCGCAGCAACGCGCAGGCGTAGCCCAGCGGATCGGCGGCACCGACGCGGAATTCGACCTGCGTCATGCGTCAGGTCGCGGCGACGCCGAGCAGGTATTGCACGAGCAAGGCCACCGGCCGGCCGGTGGCGCCCTTGTCGGCACCGCTCTTCCAGGCGGTGCCGGCGATGTCCAGGTGAGCCCAGCGGTAGGCCTTCGTGAAACGCTGCAGGAAACAGGCCGCGGTCACGCTGCCGGCGGCGCGCCCGGCGATGTTGGCGACGTCGGCGAAGTTGCTCTTGAGCCCCTCGGCATAGTCGTCGCCCAGCGGCATGCGCCAGCAGCTGTCCTGCGCCTGCGCACCAGCCTGCAGCAGGGCCTCGGCCAGCGCGTCGTCGGGGCTGAACAGCCCGCTGTGCACATGGCCCAGCGCGATCACGCAGGCGCCGGTCAGCGTCGCGATGTCGATCACGCTGGCCGGCTTGAAGCGCTCGGCGTAGGTCAGCGCGTCGCACAGGATCAGACGGCCCTCGGCATCGGTGTTGAGGATCTCGATGGTCTGCCCCGACAGACTGGTGACGACGTCCCCGGGCTTGACCGCGGCACCGTCAGGCATGTTCTCGGTGGCCGGGATCAGCCCGACCAGGTTGAGCTTCGGTCGCAGCCGCGCGACGGCCTCGAAGCACCCCAGCACCGACGCGGCGCCCGACATGTCGAACTTCATCTCGTCCATCTCGGCGCCGGGCTTGAGCGAAATGCCCCCGCTGTCGAAGGTCACGCCCTTGCCGACCAGAACGTGGGGTGCGTCGCGCCGCGCCGCGCCCTCATAACGCAGCACGATGAAGCGCGGCGCCTGCGCCGAGCCCTGCGCCACCGCCAGCAGCGCGCCCATGCCCAGGCGCTGCAGTTCGGCGCGACCGAGCACCTCGACCTTCAAAGCGTGGCGCTTGGCCAGCTCCTGCGCGAACTTCGCCAGTCGCGTCGGCGTGCAGTGGTTGCCCGGCAGGTTGGCGATGTCGCGCGTCAGCGCGACGCCGGCGGCCACCGCCTCGGCACGCGCCAGCGCCGCCTTCAGCGACGCGTTGGCGCGGCGCGCGAGCAACTGCACCGATTGCACGCGCCAGCCGGGCGTCGCCTCGGGCGCGCGGGTCGCGCGGTAGCGGTAGGCGGCAGCGCCGAAGGCGCGCGGCGCCACCTCGGCCACATGGCTTTCGCCGTCCGCGGCCAGCAGGTGCACCTGTACCGCGCCCAGCCCCTTCAGCGCCGCGGCAGCCGCGGCCAGCGCCTTGCCCCAGCCGGCAGCACTCACCGGTGCGGCGCCGAGCCCGACCAGCAACAGGCGGCGCGCGCCGACACCGGCCGGGCGCTGGCGCAGATAGGTGCTGCCCAGCGCGCCGCTGAAATCGCCGTCGTGCACCGCCTCGGCCGCGATGGCGTCGACCGCCGCGGCCTCGATCAGGCCGCTGGCGCCGCCGGGCTGATGCACGAACACGACCAGCGCGTCGCTGCGCAGCGCGGCCAGTGCCTTGAGGGGGGCTATGCTAAATTTCATGGGGGCTCCAAATGTCCGCCCCCATTATTCCACCGCGACCGCTGCGCCGTCGCGCCCGACCCCGCGGACATTCCGCGTACCCGCCGTTTCGCCCCGATGCTGCTGGACCGCTCGCTGCGACGTGAAATGGCGCGCCAATTCGGCGCGTCGTTCACTGTCCTTTTCTCCGTCGTGCTGACCCTGATGCTGCTGCGCATCCTGGGCCAGGCGTCGGACGGCAGCGTCGATCCCCAAGACCTGTTCGTGCTGATCGGCTTGGCCTGCCTGAGCTATATGCAGTTCATCCTCGGCATGGCCCTGTTCCTGTCGGTGCTGATGACGTACTCACGCATGTATCGCGACTCCGAGATGGCGATCTGGGCGTCGGCCGGTGTCGCTCCATTGCGCTTTTTCGGCATTGCGCTGCGCTTCGCGCTGCCGGTGCTGGTGGCGATCGCCGCGCTGACCCTGGTGGTGTGGCCGTGGGCCAACCGACAGACCCAGGCGCTGCGCGTGCACTTCGAACAGCGCTCGGATCTGTCGCGCGCGGCGCCGGGCCAGTTCCGTCAATCGGCGTCGGGCCAGCGTGTGTTCTACATCGGTCGCAACCCCGGCGCCCAGGCACTGGCGCACGACGTGTTCGTGCGCGACGCCGCCGACGGCCACGAAAGCATCACGCTGGCACGCTCGGCGACGCTGCGCGACATCGATGGCGCGCGCTATCTGATGCTCGACCACGGCACGCGTTACACGCACACGCTGGGCCAGGCCGATTACAAGATCACCGGCTTCAGCGAAATGGGCGTACGTCTGTCGGCGATCGCCACACCCCCGGCGGCGTCGTTGCCCGAAGCGGTGCGCCTGGCGCAGACCCCGAGCCGCGAGATTTCCAGCCTGACGCTGGCGCTGTCGCGCGTGCCGCGCTGGCGCGGCGAGTTGTCGTGGCGCCTGGGCGTGCCGATCTCGACGCTGCTGCTGGTGCTGATGGCGGTGCCGCTGGCGGCGAGCAACCCGCGCGCCGGACGCGCGCTGCAGCTGGTCGTCGCCGTGCTCGTCTACTTGACCTATCTGAATTTCCTCAACGCCACCCAGCACTGGATCGAGGTCGGCCGCTTCGGCCTGCTCGCCGGTCTGGCCGTGCTGCACGGCGCCGCCGCCGTCGCGCTGCTCGCGACGATGGCGTGGCGCGGCATGCTGCGCTGGCCGCGCTGATCCGATCCGATGCGTACGCTGCGTCATTACCTGTATCTGCAGATCGCCGCCGCCAGCGCGCTGGTGCTGCTGCTGTTCCTCGGCCTGCTGTTCTTTCTCGACGTCGTCAACGGGCTGAGCAACAACAGTTCCTTCGCCACGGTGCTGCTGCGCGTGGCGCTGGAGTTGCCGTCGCGCGCCTACGAGGTGCTGCCGATCGCCTTGCTCACCGGCAGCGTGCACGTGCTGGCACGATTGGCGGCGACGTCGGAGTTCACCGTGATGCGCATGTCGGGACTGAGTCCGCAGCGTGCGCTGCGCGAACTGCTCGGGCTCGGGCTGCTGGGGGCCTTGCTGGTGTTCTCGCTGGGCGAGTTCGCCGCGCCTGCGGCGTCGCGCATGGCCGCGACGCTGCAGGCGCGCGCCCAGGGCGGCCAGTTCGGCACCACGCTGCGCTCGGGCGTATGGCTGCGCGACCGCGGCGCCGACAACGTGATCATCAACGTCGGCGGGGTCGGCGCCGGTGGCCGGCTGCACGGCGTGCACATCTATGTGCTTGGCGACGCTGCGCGCCTTCAGCGCGTGGTCAGCGCGAACAGCGCGAGCTACCAGGGCAACGGCCGCTGGGCGCTGCACGACGCCACCAGCGTCGAACTGCCGGCGACCGGCGCCTCCGCCCCGCTGCAGCCGCAGCACCTGGCGCAGCTGGACTGGCCCACGTCGCTGACCCCCGACATGATCGACGTGCTGCTGCTCGACCCGCAGCACATGCCCGTGCTCGACCTGTGGCGTTACGTGGAGCATCTGAAAGCCAACGGCCAGGCGGTGCAACGCGACGAGATCGAGTTGTGGCGCAAGCTGCTGTACCCCTTGAGCGCGATCGTGATGATGCTGCTCGCCTTGCCCTTCGGCTATCTGCATACGCGCGGCGGCCAGGTCAGCTGGAAGGTGTTCGGCGGCATCATGCTCGGCATCAGCTTCGTGCTGGTCAACACGCTGGCGTCGCGCATCGGCCTGCTGGCGAGCTGGCCGACCTGGCTCGCCGCAGCCCTGCCCTACGCGCTGTATGCTGGCGGCGCGCTCGGATTCTTCCTGTGGCGCGTGCGCTACCGCTGACCCCCCACCGACGATGAACCTGCATCAATTCCGTTTCCTGCAGGAGGCGGTGCGCCGCAACTTCAACCTGACCGAAGCGGCCCGCGCGCTGTTCACCTCGCAGCCCGGCGTGTCCAAGGCGATCATCGAGCTCGAGGACGAGCTCGGCGTCGAGATCTTCAGTCGCCACGGCAAGCGCATCCGCAAGCTCACCGCACCGGGCGAGGAAGTGCTGCGCAGCGTCGAGGTGATCCTGCGCGAAGTCAACAACCTCAAGCGCATCGGGCAGAACTACGCGGCGCAGGACAGCGGGCAGCTGACGGTCGCGGCCACGCACACGCAGGCGCGCTACCGGCTGCCGCAAGTCATTGCCGAGTTTCGCCGCCGTTTTCCGCGTGTGCAGGTGCACTTGATGCAAGGTAGCCCCGAACAGGTCGCACACGCCGTGCTCGAGGAGCGCGCCGACCTCGCGCTGGCCACCGAGAGCCTGGCCGAGCACGCCGGGCTGATCACGTTGCCGTGCTACGAGTGGCAGCACCTGGCGGTGACCCCGGCCAACCACCCGCTCAACGCGCTGGACGAGATCTCGCTCGACGATCTGGCGCGCTGGCCGCTGGTGACCTACGGCAGCGGCTTCGCCGGGCGTCGGCGCATCGACCAGGCGTTCGCGCTGCACGGTCTCAAGCCCGACATCGTGCTCGAGGCGATCGACTCCGACGTGCTCAAGACCTATGTCGAGCTCGACATGGGCGTCGGGCTGATTGCCGAGGTCGCGTTCAACGGCGAACGCGACGCGCCTCTGCAGGCGCGCCCCGTCGGTCACCTGTTCGGGCACAACCTGACGCGGGTGGCATTCAAGCAGGGGGTCTACCAGCGCGGCTTCGTGTTCGTGCTCACCGAACTGCTGGCGCCGCGGCTGTCGCGCAAGCTCGTCGAGCCGATGCTGCGCGGCGAGGCCGACGCCGACTTCTCGATCTGATGCCCGTGCCGACCCCGACCATGGCCGATACCCCCTTTTCGCCCGCGCATCGCGCCGCGCCGCCGAGCCGCCTGCCGGCGGTCGGCACGACGATCTTCACCGTGATGTCGGCGCTGGCCACCCAGTGCGGCGCGATCAATCTCGGTCAGGGCTTTCCCGACTTCGACCCCGACCCGGCGCTGCTCGAGGCGGCCACGCGCGCCATGCGCGAAGGCCACAACCAGTATCCGCCGATGGCCGGCGTGCCGGCGCTGCGCGAAGCGCTGGCCGACAAGATCGCGCAGCTGTACGGCTGCCGCTACGACCCCGCCGAGGAGATCACGATCACCGCCGGCGCGACCCAGGCGCTGCTGACCGCGCTGCTGGCCATCGTGCACCCGGGCGACGAGGTCATCGCGTTGACCCCGGCCTACGATTCCTACGCGCCTGCGGTCGCGCTGGCCGGCGGCCGCTTGCGCGAAGTGCCCCTGGACGCCGAGCTGCGCCCGGATTTCGCGGCGATCGCGGCAGCGATCGGGCCACGCACGCGCGCGCTGATCGTCAACACCCCACACAACCCGAGTGGACGCGTGTGGAGCGCCGACGAGATGCTGCAGCTGGCCGAATTGCTGGAGCCCACCGACGTCGTGCTGATCGCCGACGAGGTCTACGAGCACATGGTCTACGACGGCCAGCGCCATCACAGCGCCGCGTCCGATCCACGGCTGGCGGCGCGCAGCTTCGTGGTCTCGAGCTTCGGCAAGACCTACCACGTCACCGGCTGGAAGGTCGGCATGGTCGCCGCGCCGCAGCCGCTGATGCGCGAGTTCCGCAAAGTGCATCAGTTCAACGTGTTCACCGTCAACACGCCGATGCAGTGGGCGCTGGCCGATTACCTGCGCAGCACGCCGCAGGCTCACCTCGGTCTCGGCGCCTTCTACCAGGCGCGGCGCGACCGCTTTCGCGCCGGGCTCGCGGCGACGCGGCTGCGTCTGCTGCCCTGCGAAGGCACCTATTTCCAGTGCGTCGACTACCGCGACGTCAGCGACCTCGACGAGCCGCGCTTTTGCGAATGGCTGACGCGCGAAATCGGCGTGGCCGCGATTCCGCTTGGCGCCTTCGAGTCCGTGCCCGATACCCGACGACGCATCGCGCGCTTTTGCTTCGCCAAGCGCGAGGCCACGCTGGACGCCGCCTTGCAGCGCCTGGCGCGGCTGTGACGCGGCGCTTCAGTCCGCTTTCGGTTCCGGCTCGAAGGTGAAGTCCAGCGCCGGCAGCTCGGAGCTCGCCGTTGTCGCCGGTGCGCTGGGGCCGAGGTCGAGCGGGAAATCGAGCTCGGGCGGCGCGTCCGGGAGCGCAACTCCGGGCGCCGGAGCCGGCGCCGCTGCCGCGTGTGGGTTGCGGCTGAGGTCGCGCGCGATCGCGTACAGGTCGAGCAGATCGCGGTAGGCCGGCAGATCGAAGCCCACGCGCGGCTTGTTCGGATCGTCGAGCAGCATGCGCTCGATCACCGTGACCATGGCCGGCATGTCCCAGGTCTCGCAGATCAAGGCGATCGCGCGCGGGTAGGACTCCAGGTCGCGCGGCTCGGCCTCGGGTGCCTCGTCCCAGGCCGGAATGCGCACGTTGAAGCGATGCGCGAACTGCTCGAGCAGGGCCTCGTAGTCCTCGCGCCGCGAGGTCTGCCGGTACAAGTCGAACAGGTACAGATAGGGCAGCGCAAGCAGGCCGCCGCTGTGGTCGAGCAGCGCCTTGCGCATGACCTCGATGGCCTGGTCGAGGTTGCCGATGCCGATGAAGAAGTCGGCCAGGTGGCCGATGTCCATCATTTCGTCGACCTGGACCTGTTCCCGGCCCGACAGCGGACGCGAGAACATTTCCTTGTCGAGGCTCAGGTTCTGGCCCCAGGCCGGTGCCGCAGGAGCGCTCGGGACGGCGGCCGTCGCGGCACGCACCGGTTCGCGCTCCGGCGCGCCTGGCACCGGCACGGTCG